>CAJPUK010000123.1 GCA_905373785.1 uncultured Johnsonella sp.
TTTGAAAAATGTATGGAGGTTTTAGAGACTGCAATATTGGGAAAAAATCCTTCGCTACAGGAGGTCTCCCAAGATCTCAACCTGGTAAACAGCATTAAAGAATATGGTATATCAGTCGAATGGATATCTGAAGATCCGGATCTTATAGATGCCCTGGGTGTAGTAAATAATGAAGATCTAAAAGAGGCAAAAGATACATCACTTAAAGTGTTTTTAACAGATAGAACAAGGGAGGCACAGTATATTATACATTTAAGAGTTATCCCAAGAACCTATACAAAAGAGGAGTTAAGTATAAAGAAATTCATGTCAAAGATTGAGGCTGTGGATAAAGAAAATATAAGCAAGGAGGGCTATACACTTCCGGACAGCTTTGAGGGAAGGAAACTTTCCTACAGACAGGAAGAAAGCAAAGATATACACATTATATGGATCATGGGTATAGTTATAGCAATTCTTTTATATCTAAAAGACATAGTGGCACTGAAGGACAGGAGGGAGTATAAGACCAGGGAAATGTTACTGGATTATCCGGAAATAGTTTCAAAACTTATAGTATTTATCGGTGCAGGTTTATCAATAAG
This sequence comes from uncultured Johnsonella sp., assembly GCA_905373785.1. Classification (GTDB taxonomy): domain Bacteria; phylum Bacillota; class Clostridia; order Lachnospirales; family Lachnospiraceae; genus Johnsonella. The sequence goes on from CAJPUK010000123.1 coordinate 585, forward strand.
AAGTGCATGGGAGAGGATAGTTATAGACTATGAAAACCTTGAAGGAGGAAAAAGATTTGCATATGAGGAAATGTCAAGCTCTTTGGCAAAGTTAAAAACAGGAGTGCATGAATCCAAGGTGTATAAGGACTTTGGGAGAAACTGTGCAATAAAGCAATATATGAAACTGGCAAGTTTACTCGACCAAAACAGAAAATCGGGAGTGAATAATCTAAGGCAGATACTCAGTGTGGAGATGGCAAGTGCATGGGAGGAAAGAATCAACATAGCCAGAAGGCAGGGAGAAGAAGCAAGCACAAAGCTGCTTTTACCGCTTCTTATGCTGCTTGTTGTGGTACTTATTATTATAATGCTGCCGGCAATGATGGCTTTTAAGTAAGGAGGTTTTTGATGATGGAATTAAAAAAACAATTCATATCTTTTTTAAAAGAAGAAGAGGGTATAGGAGTTATTGAAATAGTGCTTATATTAGTAGTTTTGATAGGTTTGGTAATCTTATTTAAAAGGCAGATAAAGCAACTTTTAGATAATATTTTCCAGGAAATCAACAGTCAGTCGGGAGAAGTGTATTAATGAGGCAAAAATGCTCTATAAGCGTATTTTTAAGTTTGATACTTGTCTGTGTCAGTGCACTTATATTTGCCTTATTGGAATCTGCCCGTACTGCAGGGGTCAGATACTACTTGCAGACGGCAGCGGATGCCTCTATGGATTCTTTATACAGTAATTTTCATAAAGAACTATGGGAGAATTATAGACTTATATTATATGAGGGAGTAGATGAGCAAACTGTAGAAAAGGACTATATGAGCTATATAAAAGAGTATGTAGACAATTCCGATATATATAATCTCGGAAATTCTAAAGTACAGGTAACGGACTTAAGAAGAATTACCGATGATTCAGCCTTTTGGTTTGAAAATCAGGTTTTAGAATATATGAAGTATAATCCGGTTGATTTTTCCGACTCTGCAACTAACTTTGCAGATGTAAAAAATGATGTGGAGCAGGCAAATATCATGCAGGATATCACCTTCGCCTGTGCCAATCACAGCAAAGAGGCGGCTAAAATAGAAAAATCCCTTATGCGAATCAGTGAAAGCTTTAATAATATTTCAAGTGCCAAATCAAAACTTGAGGACTGTATAGCTGCACGAGATACATCAGGTTGCAGGGCAAGCCTTATGATTATAGAAAGTGAGGCGAACTCACTGGGCAATAAATTGCAAATATATGAAGAAGAGGCAGATAGCCTTAATGAAAGCTTAAGTCGTACAGAAAGTGAGTTGAGGGATGAGTGGGAGCAACTTACACCTGATAACAAAGTGATATTTGAAACAAGAATTGCCGATTACAGAAACTATACCGCTAAAGACGGGGCAAGAAGGACAGAGCTTATAAGCAAGGTTGAGGCAGCAAAAGAAAATGCTCAAGATATGGCTGAAAGATATGAGGCTATAGATAGGATAAGAGAGCTTGATGCGGATGATGATGCAGATGAAATAGAGGCTAACTGGGGATTTTTAGAAACGAGTTGCAGTAATATAAGTACTCCTGCCATAGATTTTGCTCACGGAATGGCTGATGAAAACAAAGAAAACCGCCTGGAAAGCATGATTGATTTTTTATCAAAAGATATTGTAAGTTTGCTACTTCCGGGTGACAGACACTTATCACAGGGCAGAGTAGATAAGTCCAAATTCCCCTCAAGCCTTACAAATACTACATCTGCAAATGAAACCGACTTAGCAGATAATCTTTTGATCAATGAGTATTCTACAAGGTTTTTTGCGGATTTTACAGATAATGCGGACAAGGAATTTGCTTATGAGCTTGAATACATATATGCAGGTTTTGATACGGATATAAATAACCTTACTGCTACATTGACATCAATCTTAGCCCTAAGAAGCGGATTAAACTACATGCACATACTTAGTGACAGTGAGAAGATGGAGCAGGTCAATAATCTTGCCCTAAGTATAGCGGGTTCAATGGGGCTACCCGAGTTTAGTATGCTTATAAGCTGTCTTATAATATCCGTTTGGTCTTTGGCAGAATCCATAGCCGATTTAAGAGCCTTACTCAATAAAGAAAAAGTAGCCTTCTTTAAGATGAAAGAAGACTGGAGACTTGGACTTGACAGTCTTATGAATTCAAATCCGAACACCCTGCCGGATACAGAGAAAAAACAAAAGGGGCTTGATTATGAGTCCTATGTAAAATATTTGCTTTTAATCATAGATGTCAAATCAAGAGACTATAGGATAATGGATATGATACAAAACAACATATCTCAAAAAGAAACTGATTTTAAGATGGAGTCAATGATACATGCATGCAGGATAAAAGTATCTGCCGAATCCTACAGAGTGTTCAGCAATTTATCCATAGGGGGTAGGGAGTTGATATCCCTTGCACCGAGTTATGAATTGTATATCGAAACTATAGGTGCTTACTGATTTTGGGAAAGGAGAATTTTTATATGCTCTCTTATAAGCATGAGTTTATTAAAAAAATAAAAAAGGCAACTCTCCAAGTACGCACTTATATAATAAAAAGCTTATCTAAGAGAGTATATAAAAAAGCTTCTTTAACAGTGGAAGCGGCATTTGCGCTTAGTATATTTATATTTGCACTTGTCCTTATTATGCTGCCTTTTAAAATGCTTGATGCCAATAGAAAGATGCTTTCGCTTGCAGAAAATATTAATAAGAAAATATGCCAATATGCCTACATTAGCAACTACCTTGATAAAAAGGAGGGATTAAATAAAAAAGAGGAAGGTGAATTTGCTGAAGGTATTGATATCAGCCAAATAAGTGAAAGCAGTGCTTTTGCAACTCTAATAAACCCCTATGTGGTACGGGATGTAAAAAGACTTATAGATGATAAGCATATCAGTGATATAAGCAGCTTGGATTCGGAGTTTCTTGCAAAAGATGATATTGTGTCGCTTAGAATAAAATATAAATATAAGCTCCCTTTTGCTATATTGGGGCTTGGCAGCATCAATCAGGAAGTGACAAGCAGCAGAAGACTGTGGGTAGGCAGAGACGGAAGAAGTAAAGAAGGGGATAATGAGGATGAAGAGGATGATGAGACGGTTTATGTGGGAAAGACCTCTACAAGATACCACCTGAGCCCTACCTGCCACTATCTTTATAATAATATAAGTTCGCTGCCCTTATCGGATATAAAAAATGTAAGAAACAGCACAGGTGCAAAGTATAGTGCCTGTGCAAGGTGCGGTAAGGCGGCAGCCGGTACCGTATATATACTGCCTTCCGGAAAAAACTACCACAGCACAAAAAATTGCAGTGCCATGAATGCTTATGTAAAAGCAGTAAAAAAATCAACTGTAAAGCATTTGGGGGCTTGTTCTTATTGTGGAGGAGGACATTGATGATAGCGGATTATATAGCAGGAAAGATAATATTATTTATTTTTGTGAGTATATGTGCCTATGAGGATTTTAAGTATAAAAGCATAGATGTAAGAGTGTATGTGCTGATGTATATTTGCGAATTTGTATTTTATATGTATCTGATAATCTTATCAAGGAAGCTTGCACTTATGGATATAGCCTTGGGAGGCTTTATAGGTGTAGCACTTGTTGTGGCATCAAGGTTAGGGCTTAATATAGGAGAGGGAGATGCGCATTTTTTTATAATTATGGGCCTGGGTCTGGGGTTTACGGCAAATGTTAAAATACTGTTATGCACATTGATTTTAATATCCGTAGTAGCTTTATATATAATAACAATTGATTTTATTAATAGGGTAAACAGTAAAAATAAAGTTTTACCTATGCTTGTATTTGCTTTTCCTGTGGCAGGATACATATTGTTTAGTTAAGGAGCGGATATGAAAAGATTAAAGGCAAGTTATACTGTAGAAGTGAGCTATGTAGTGGCAATTACCTTATTTGCACTGTCTACAATAATCATTATGGCTTATAAAGAAGAAGCAAGAGTTTTGCTTAATTTCGTTGCTCATACGGCAGAAGAACAAATGCTTTATACAGATAAGGAATATGAAAAAGACAGCTATAATAAAGACAGTATAGTGGAAGAAGGTATGGGTTACAAGAACATAAGTTCAAGGTTTTCGGAAGCTTTGTTTAATATAGACGAGATAGATGAAAGGGTATATCTGACATTAAAACAGAGGGAATACAGGCTGGATATAAGTGCCGATAAATACAGACCGGAAAACTTTATGAGGATCACCACAGTTATGGAGAGTATATATGAATCAGTTAAAGATTGAGTATAAAAGAGATTTAAAAAGTAATTATATGCTGATAAGCTTTGATAATAAAAGTGAAGAAAAGCCGGATACTGATGAGTATGAATTTAAGATGCTTGAGAATAATTATATTTCAGGATTGATGAAGTTTAGACTAAGCAAAGAGGATGAAAAAGATGTGTTATATTATGATATTACATCCAGGCAAGCTCTTTCAAAAATATTTGAGCATAAACAAATAGGCTTGGAAGACATAAAAAAAATAGTATTTGGAATCATAAGAGCAATTTCAAATATGGATAGGTTTTTACTGGGCAGTGACGGGCTTTTGCTTAATACCGACTATATATATGCAGACCCTGAAAGTCTGGATCTGGTACTTTGTTATCTGCCCTGTGTAAAAGATATGTCAACAGGTAAATTATCCGACTTATTTGCACAAATACTATCAAAACTGAATCAAAATGACCATGACGGAGTGGTGCTTGCCTACAGTTTATATCAGGAAAGTCTAAAAGATAATTGTGTACTTGATGATTTGCTTAATATTATGAATAAGTATAATAATATAAAAAAAGAAACCGTACTAAGGGTAGCGGATGCAAATCAGGGCAAAGAAGGAAGATATGAAAAAGTAGAGTTGCTTGAAGGTAAAAAGCAGGACAAAGCGGAGCTTTTTAACATCAAATCCTTATTTGGTATGAAAAAGGAAAAAGTGGAAATAAAAAGTAAAATGCAAAAAGATAAAAAGATATACAAAGCGAAAAAAAGAGAAGAGATTGCATCTGATGAAGAGTATGACGAAGAAAAGAATGAGTGGAGCAAGTTATTCAAAGATTCCGAAAACGTGGAAAGAAGAGATACTGACGAAGAAAAGGAGTACAGGCACACAGTATTGCTTAGTGAACAGCCGGAAAACAAAGCGGACTACATACTAAAATCTTCAGATAGGTCGGTAGAAGATATAAAACTTTCTTATTTTCCTTTTATTATAGGAAAGCAGGAAAGGATATGTGACTATATCATAAAAAGCGATATGGTAAGTCGCCTGCATCTTCGTATAGACAAAGACAGGGGAGAGAAATTCAGTATCAGAGATCTTAACTCACTTAACGGAACTAAACTTGAGGGAAGGCTGCTTGACAATGAGGAGGTAGCTGAACTTAGCATTGGGAACGAGGTTGAAATAGCGAATCTAAGATATGTGTTTGCAAAGGTATAGGTGATTTATCGGGGAGTTGGTAACATAAACAATTATACTTATAAAAAATCCGTATAATTCAATCATACCCGCAACCCTTTCTCAAAGCTTCGACAAATTCACACAGACTGCGGAACTTAGCTTTATACCAAAAAACGGTGGACTGACGCTTTGGACAAGTCCTCATCTGTGGAATTTGTATCTCGCTTTATCAAAAGGGTTAACCGCTAAAAAGATTGAA
>CAJPUK010000124.1 GCA_905373785.1 uncultured Johnsonella sp.
GTTGTTTCTGTGTCAAAAAATATAATTTGATTGTATTTTTCAAATATTTTCTCAAACATTTCCTTTTCCTTCTCCTACTTTTTTTCATCATTGGAGTTAAGAGAGTATTCTGTATTACCATCTCTTAAATCACAGAACTTTGTCTCATAGTGGATTTCTTTACCCTTATCTATCACCGCTAATAGATGAAGCAATTGGGTTCCATCCGGAACATTTATTTTTATTTGTTTCATATTTCCCCTTTGTAGTTCATTTGCAATTCCTTTCATCACAAATTCAGCACACGGCAAAGCTATTCCATTTCCCCACATTTTATATTTTGCTGAATCGCTTTCAGGATTGCTCAACCATTTTTTTATTTGATTTTCTGTTTTGTCTTTTCTTGCTATTCCAAGTGTTTCTGCATGTCCTTTGAATACACTTTTCCAATAAATTATTTCATCCTCTGTTGGATTGATAATTGACAAGTTATCCGCCCAGCCATCCGGAAAGCCTTGCAACCTGCCGCACTCCATCGGTGTTAGCCTGCGAACAATGTATTCACTTATAATCGCCTGCTGATTGTCTCCCGGATTAGCTCTAATTGTTCCAGACTTACTGTCTTCATAGTAATGTCCACCTACTCTGGAAACTGTTCCAGGCTCAAAAGCTACAACTAAATCCGTAGCATCCTTAAAGTCTCTTTGCTTAATTGAAGAAGCCTTGCCCGAATTCTTGTATTCTCCGAAACTTTGCATAGCATATGTTTCATGTGCAACTGCACCAGGTCCCTTTGCAACGATTGTCTGTGCAATATTTTCTGCAATGCCTATGTTATACTTCGCATTTACACCTTGATTAAATGCCGCCCTGTCAATCGAATAAGCAATTGAATGTCTATCCGCTGTAGTTAGGGTATAGGCAGGGTCATTTTCATCTCCTACCCCAAAGCCATTTGCTGTTTTTTGGCTCTTATACCTTGAAGCTTTATCCATTACAGGTATTACAACTCCTATAGTTGCTTGCCCTGTATTTGAATTTCCTTGTGTCAAACAAGGCGAAATCTTCATACTAATTGGATCTTGTGTTATATGAAATGCCTTTATACTATTGTTTAAGCATTCGTCATTTACTCTATCTGATTTATAAGAGCCGTCTTCAGCACCTGTGGCAGTGTCTTTCCTTTCCTTTTCGCCCTCTTTAGTATCCCCTCGCAAGCTGTCTTGCTTAAATAGTATTTCCGGTGCGGATTCGCCTCCAAAATCTGCGACAAGGTAGATTCTTTTTCTTCGTTGGGGGACTCCCCAATATTGAGCATCAAGTGTTCTCCAAGCCACCGAGTACCCATCTCCCATGATGGCTCCTTGTCCACTCCACTTTTCTTTCGAAGGTCTAGGAATAGAAAGTTCTGCATCTGCGATTCTGCAGATTTCTTCAAGGACACACCTGAAGTCTTCTCCCTTGTTACTTGAAAATGCTCCGGGGACATTTTCCCAGACCATAAATCGTGGTCGGATTTCTTTTCCTGTTCTTCCTGCTGCCTTGTCACTTTCTCTCATCTCCTTTACTATTCTTATCTGCTCCCTGAATAAATTACTTCGTGATCCATCCAGACCTGCTCTTTTTCCTGCTATGCTCATGTCCTGACACGGTGAACCGCCTGTTATAACTTCAACTTTTGGCATTCTTGCACCATCAAGTTTTTTAATATCACCAAGGTGCAACATATCAGGAAATCTTTTCTTTGTAACAAGAAGAGGAAATGGTTCTATTTCGCTTGCCCACACAGGCTTCATACCTGCAATTACCCCTGCAAGTTCAAACCCTCCGCTGCCACTAAATAAAGAACCCAACCTTACTTCCATTTTTTATAACCTTTCTTTTTAGCCGTTCTTTTTTCAGTCTTACTCCAAATCCATAACAACTTTTTTCCACAGTGGTGGCAGTATATACTCTCCATGTCTGCTATTTTTCCACACTCAGGGCATGTGTATAATCCTGCTGCCATCCTTACAGGTTTGCATGCCACTTCATATTTTCTGATAAGATAATTATTTTGTGATATTACTTGTTCATAGTCCGATATGATATCCATAGCTTGCGTAAGTTCTTCCTCTATTTTTTCATCCTGCTTGATTGTTTGTGGACTTTCTTCCACCATTCTTTTTGTATATTCACTTTTTACAATATCAAGAAGTGGAATGATGTCTTTTTCCTTTAGATGTGTCATTCCATGCTACTCACTTTCTGCTACCGACTCTACTGCTCTTTGACATTCTTTAATGATAGCTATGGCTTCATCAAGTGCCTTTATATCTTTACTCCATATTTCCCCTGCAAACTCTATTTCTGTCATTGCTTCACAATGTATTCTTAATTCTTCAAGTTGATTTACTGTTTTCTCATAGTTTCTTACCATCTTTATCATCCTCCAATGGTTCAGCAAGTCCAAGTGTCATCAGAGCCATGTTGTATCCTCTTATTTGATGCATAAACGGCTTTACCTTAATAGGTGGTTCTATTAGTGGACTAGGATCGGGATTGAATCTTTCTTTATCCACTGCTGCCATTATCCTGTTAAGTTTCACACGCTCTGCTTCAATGTCTTTTGGGAGTAGCACAATCTCTGCCAGCTTATTAAGTAGCTCAATGTCAGCTGCTCCTGTCAGCATTTGGGACTGCCTGCTCCACTTCATCTTGCCCCAGCTCTTAATGATCTGAAACTGTACGCTGTCAGCTTCTTTTATCAGGATTTCTCCATTCTTTAATGCCATCTTCAAAATTCTTTATCTCCTAAAATCATATTTCAGCGTATTGGTATAGCCAAGATAATAATATATGCTCCAATAATATACGCTACTCTTGTTTATATAAACCTTAAAATTAAGCGTACTAGCATACTCAGGACAATAGCATTTAGACCAATACACATTATTCCTGTACATATAAATGCAAACCACTCAAACCACTTCATCTGATCTATCGGTCTACTTGTTGAATTAGACATTTTTATCGTCTTTCTTAACATCCATGTTTTATCTTTTTCATCTTCCTGTTTACTTAATGTTAGCATCTCTACCTCCCTTAAATATTTTACATACTTATTTATTCACATTGAGTACCTATTATTTTTTGTGCTCAAACTACTCCCCATCATCCATGAAGTCTCTAAGCTTAAGGAAACCCATTTCAAGAAGTTCTACATGCAGTGGATTTTTATGACTGAATCCTCCATCCCATACCTCCGGTGTATCTACCTCATTAATGTTAGACTCTGCTAACACCTCATCATGTTTATATAATGTCTTTGTATATCTAAGTCCGAAATCACCACAACTTGAACTGTCCAACACAAACCTATATGTCTCTCCTTCATACTCAAAGAATGTTTCTCTATATGGTTGATGATATCCTCCTCCATCATTTGTCTTTTCACTGTTATAAAAACTATTCTGTTCTACTTCTCTTTTCTCTAGGATTCTTATACTCACTTTGCTCCTCCTTATACATTTACTTATAACTTAGCCTCTACTATCATTCTGAAGCTGCTTGACTCCTGCCGACTTTTTATTATGCTCTCTAGGCTTCTTGGGTCTGGCATGGAACAGTTTCTCCAAAGTATCTGAAGAGTAACTGTCCTTGTGTCATGCTCCCTGAGTTTTTCTTTGGGGTAGCTGTACTAGTTGCCTGCAGTGCGGTCTTTTTCATTCTCCGCCACCGATGTTTGTTTGCCCCCACGCATCCGGGCTGTCGGTGTTCTCTCTCTGCGTGTTTTATGCCCCCGAACCGTTTTTATTTTACTTGGGTCTGCGTTCTCTACCCCAATTACGACAACCGTCCATACAGGCTTATGTCCTGCTGCCGAAGTGATTTATTGCATCGGCTCACTCCTACCATCGTTTTTATACTGGACGAAGCTTCCCAGTTCATTGCTTATTCAGTTTTTATCAGTTTTTGGTATGATGCATACGCACCTTATTTGTTTCTTGGTATCTGGATCAGTGACGGTTAAGGTATAGTTGGTTTTTCCGTTATCAGTACCGCTTCTGAGCCAACCGCTCTCATACAGATGTTTTCTGGCATACCTTGCACTTACTCCTTTTTTATTGCAGTAAAGGTTAAACTCGGCAGTAGGTATCCTGTACTCATTTCCGATCAGATCTCTGTCTTTAATCAATTCTGCTACAAATACACTTGTATCTATTAATGCAGCCTGCCTATTCAGAGCCACCCATTCTGACAGTTCTTCAAGTCCGTTAATGTCTACCTCTGCCTTGCTGAAAACATCAAGTATCATAGGTATTCTTTCATTAGGTGCTACTGCCAGTATCTTTGCTATCTGAATTGCTATTTTAATATCCAGTGTTTCCATATAGCCTCCAACTTAGATTGCCTGCTGTGCCTTGTCCGCACTGTATGGCTCTCCACCTCTTGCTATTTCTCTGTACATGGTCGTTGAGTGAACCCCCATTAAAAGCGCCATCTCGTCTATCGTCTTGCCTTCTTTGTACAGAGTTTCAATCTTTTGTCTATCCTCGTATGTTAGACGCTTATAAGTCTTTCTCTGTCTTACCCTCACCTTCTCACCTCCTCATTTTGGGTAAAAAAAATAATGCGTCAGAGTTAAACTCCAACGCATTATCGTTGTTTTTATATAAAAAAAGATAAATGCGAGCCGAGTTACAACTCTTTTCGCATTTATCTTATTACTTCACCAATCATCTATATGTTTTTGTATTATATTCATTTGCCTAAGTCTTGATATAGAAGGACAGTATAATTTCCTACACCTATTTATATTTTCTCTTTCCACTTCTGCATTAAACTCTAATAATGACTGTAAATCGGGCTTTTTTTCATGGGTATGAGTATTCATTTTTTTCTCAGGTGTATCTACTTGAATAAGCTCGCAATCATATTCTTGCAGATCCTGTAAGACGATTAATGCACTCTTCATAGCAGGAGTTCCGGATGAAACATTTATAAAAAACTTATCTTCATCTTTTTTCTCTTCCATAATTTTTTTAATAATCTTTTCAAAATCCCAATAGAACTGCTCATATTCCTGCACATTTACTTTGTCTTTATCTGCAATAATCTCACATTCGATTTTTTTATTTTTAACTTCAGCAAGTTTTTCCACAAACAGCACATATCTATTATCAACAATATGCTTATCCCAGATTTCTCTACTCATATACATATAGACCTTATCAATATCATAATGCCTACATATATGTAACATCGAACCATCATAAAAATTGTATTCTGAAACAGGATCAGTACCACCAATTGGCGAAAATAATATATTCATCTTACCCTCCTAATACTAAATTCTTACAGCAATATTATATTCCTTACTTAAATATAAGGTGGATTTGCTATTTTTTCAATATTATTTTAAAATATTTTTAAGTATATTTTACAAATATCAGATTCCTCTTGTGTTTGTTATAGTTTTTTATTGGATTATTTCTTTATTTTTTATACAAGGGATTAATGTTGTTGTTCAAAAATTTGATAAAGTAATTTTATAGCTTACAGTTCAGGTAGGTCATTCATAATTCTTCAAAAAACATCTAACCTTTATCTACATACTGCTGCTTCATTTATATTACTTTTTAGTATTATTAAGCGACTTTTGCCGCTACTCTTCCTCTCCCCTTTCCTTTTTTGCTGCTTGGAGTTCGAGGGCGGTTTTGGCGAGGCTTATAAGCCCCAGACCGAGGAGGGTTGCTGACAGTTGCCAGCCTTCGAGTTTTGTTTCTCTGACAAGGTCAGAGAGAAGGTTTGTGCTTGCCTGTGATATCATATCTTTTCCCATAGTGATTCTCCTTTTTATCTTGATTATCTTACTTGTCCTTGTCAGTATTGCTTGCTTTTGTCTCACAACACTATGATAACACAGTTATATGTGGGTTAATATTCGTACTCTATGCTGAGCTATGACCCACTTTTATTACTGCAAAATAAGTGTTAAAATAGATTTTAAATAAAAATAACAACCACTTTTAGTCGTTTTTCTAAGGAGGTCATTATGTCATATTTTGAAAAAATTGATATTTATATTCCTAAAAGAGTACATCAAACACTTAAAAATGATGCGGAACTTTTTGAAATATTTAAAAAAGATAAGGGTAATAAGATAATGGAGATAAACCTAAATTCTTTTGTAAATATACTTATAAAAGAGTTTTATAATACTTATATACCTGAATATAATGATTATTATGATAATAT
>CAJPUK010000125.1 GCA_905373785.1 uncultured Johnsonella sp.
CTACAAATTCATAGTAAGAATTAAGTCCTATTAAACCGCCGCTTTTAGCAATTTCTTTTATCTGTTCATCTGTAAGGTTTCTTCTGTGCTTATGTATGGCAGATGCATTGGAATGTGTCGCCATGAACGGTCTGTTGGTAGTGGCTGCCAAGTCCCAGAAGGATTTTTCATTAAGGTGTGAAACATCTACAAGTATACCCAAATCATTAAGCCTTTTAACCGCCTCTTTACCAAGCTCCGTAAGACCTCTGGCGGGATCCTGTGCAACTCCCGTAGCCAAGGCATTAGCCTCATTCCAAGTAAGGGAAGCATGCCTCAAACCAAGCTCATAATAGCTATTCAGTATATCAAGTCCGGTACTTTCATCAACATGGCTTAAACCTTCCATACCTAGTACCATGTTTACCTTTGAAGTGTCTTTTAGAAAGTCCTCCTTACTTTTTATAAGCTTAAGTGCCGTATCCGGCTCTGCAAGCTCCTCGTACAAGCTTTTTAAAATCTGCCAAACTCTCTTCTTCGGCTCTGCATCGTAAGGAGGATCTATCCATATTACAAAAACAGCTCCGTTAAGACCACCTTTTTGAAATCTAGGCAAATGATATTTATTGAAGATTTTTGTGTCTCCTTGATTTCTCTTAATGCATATGTCAGTTAATATATCCGTATGTCCATCAAATATCATAGTTCACACTCCTTTTTTTCTGATAATAATACTCATTACTTGATATGTCAATACAATTTTTTGTTAATTATTTATTTAACAATAATATTTAATATATTTGAAGAATAACTAAATTGTTATTTAATAAATTATCTATTTTATATACAATTTTTCTTGTATTGTTTCTGATTGTATGTTAATATGAACAATATATAAAAAAGGATGTTTACGGAGGTTAGATTTATGAAAATGTTACAAGACGTAGTATCTAATATTAACAAAGTGGTCTGGGGTGTACCGATGCTTGTTTTATTAGTAGGTACCCATTTGTTCTTTACCTTTAGACTGAAGTTTATTCAAAGGCATATTTTCAAGGCAATCAAACTATCTGTTACGAAAGACTCTCACAGTGAGGGTGACATCAGCCAGTTCGGTGCTTTGGCTACGGCACTTGCAGCTACCATCGGTACCGGTAATATCGTCGGTGTGGCTACCGCTGTGGCTCTTGGAGGACCGGGTGCTGTACTGTGGTGCTGGCTTACAGGACTTTTCGGTATAGCAACCAAGTATTCGGAAGGACTGCTTGCTGTAAAATACAGGGTTAAAACTTCTGACGGTACTATGCTTGGCGGACCTATGTATGCACTTGAGCGTGGTGCAAAGATGAAATGGCTCGGTATACTTTTTGCAATATTTACCACTGTTGCCTGTTTCGGTATAGGAAATATGACACAGGCAAACTCAATTACCTCAATGCTTAAAACTTCTTTTAATGTAAATCCTTATATAAGCGGTGCTGTAATTGCAGTTGCAGCAGGTATAGTACTTATCGGCGGTGTCAAGTCTATAGCGAGAGTCTGTGAGTCCTTAGTTCCTTTTATGGCATTATTTTATGTGCTGGGTTGTATAACTGTATTATTTATTAATGCTCCTTATATACCTGAAGCTATTGTCACTATATTTACTCGTGCATTTACTGTTCAGGCTGCTGCCGGAGGATTTGTCGGATCTACTATCATAGCTGCAATGAGATACGGTATTGCAAGAGGACTTTTCTCTAATGAATCAGGTATGGGTTCAGCACCTATAGCTGCCGCTGCCGCAACAACATCAAACCCTGTTCGTCAGGCGCTTGTTTCTATGAGCGGTGTATTCTGGGATACTATAATAGTTTGTGCTTTAACCGGTCTTGTACTCGTAAGCAGCATAATCAAATATCCTGCACTCGGAAGCTTATCAGGCGGTGATTTAACTGCTATGGCATTTGAAAAAGTACACATTTTCGGAAGATATATTCTTGCTGTAGGACTTGTAACCTTTGCCTTTTCTACAATACTCGGTTGGGCTTACTACGGTGAAAGAGCTTTTGAGTACTTATTCGGCAAAAAGCCTATGATACTTTTTAGAATAGTTTACTCGGTAGTAATATTTGTAGGCTCTGTAAGTGCAAACCAATTAGTTTGGGATATAGCCGATACATTCAACGCTTTCATGGCAATACCTAACTTGATCTGTTTGCTTTTACTTAACGGCGTAATCGTAAGTGAAACTAAGAAATATCTGTGGTCCGATAATGTAGACGGTGTTGATGATACCCCTATACCTCAGCTTGAAAAATAAACTTATGTTTTACAACAATGAGCGATAAGACACAAAATCCCCTCCTACTTTATACAATGTGGGATTCATATATAACTTTATAAAGAATAACAAAAAGTACCGATGATGCTTTGTATACTTAAGGTAAACAAAACATTATCGGTACTTTTATTATTTATTCCGGCAAGCTTCCCTCATATATGCTACTTAACTAAGCATATACTGCACCCAAATTATTCATGCCATATATCTCGGCTTTCTCAATCTGTATTTTCTTCTTTAATAAAAGGCAATATTTTTATAATATCTACTATAACTGCATTCTCCGGGGGAAAGCTTCCTTTCGCATAAGCCCCCACATTTTATCTATATAACTTAAGGTATAAAAATTTTCATAGTAATGGTAATAAAAAGCTCCCTTAAGAGTCATCTCATATCCTTTCTCATCTTTTACCAAAAATCCAAGCACTCTTAAAAGCCAAAACTCAAGACCGTAGACCTTGTTAAGAGGTACGTTAAAAAATTCTTCAAATTCTTTGGGATCAAGTCTTGTACTGTATAATTTCCAAAAAAGATAGTAAACCATTCTTTGTCTTTTAACAAACCTGTTTGTAAGTGCGGTTGGCAAGATATTCGCATCTATCCTTTTACAATATTCCTCAACCGAGAAGGTATTTATCTTAAATTGCTTCTTAAAAAGACTTGTGGCAGAGCAGCCGAAACCGAAAAAATTATCTCTGGTCATAGATGAATATGAGGCATTCTTTACACTTGAAAAAGTCCAAATAGAATTTCTCTCATATCCCTTACTTAGGCAATACTTTGTAATCTTATCCAAAAGCTTTCTTTTTTCCTTTTTGGGCATAATGGGAACAGTACTTTTGGTAAATGTAAAATCAATCAGAGGATATATTGCTATATGATTGGCTCCATTATCAAATGCCATATCAATATCGTTCTTCAAGTCTTCAAAGGCCTGTGTAGGAAGCGCAAAAATAAAATCCATCGAAACGGTCTCAAACTCAACAGCTTTTAAAGCTTTTGACAAGGCTTCAATATCAAACTTTCTTCTTTGCAAAACCTTTTGATATTTATCCTGAAAAGATTGTATTCCTATACTTATCTTGCTTACCTTAGCCTGCTTTAGAGTCTCTAAAACAGAAGTATTTACATTGTCGGGATGCAGCTCTATACCTACACCTTCCGTTATAATAAAATGCTCTTCCAAGGCTGATATAACATCTTTTATACTCTCGGCAAGCAGTGCCGGAGTACCGCCGCCAAAATAAAGGCTGCTTGCCCTTCTCTTACCCTCCCACTGACTTCCGACCAAATGGATCTCTTTTATCAGAGCGGCTATATATCGCTTTGCCGCCTCTTCATTGTACAGACTCTTACAATAAGGACAGAAATTACATATGCTTTTACAAAAGGGTATATGCACATATAAACCAAAGCTTAAGTCCTTATCGTATGGAAGCACTTGGTCAAAATCATTAGTAAAAACAAAAGGCTTTACTGAGTGTGTCAAATACATCCTTGTCAAATCGGTAATCAAGCTCATAACTTCCTCCTTAAAATACTTTAAATCTTACTATTTTAATGTCTTTTCAATTTCAACTAATGAAGTGTAGGGCAGTTCCATATCTTTTACATTACTCTTAACAAGGCTTTTTCCTTCAAGCTTATAAATATCTTCTTTGTAAATAATTCCCTCCTGAAAGGTTCTATACAGCACATAGGGCATATTTTCTTCTGAAGCATTAATAGGAAAGGTGTAATGCTCGTTTAATCTCTTTACATATATATAATCCTTGATAAAATAATAGTCTAAGGTAGCCTTACCGGTTTCACCATACATTACTATCTCATATCTGAGTACATTACCTTCTAAATCCGTATACCTTATCAGCTCGGCATCTGTTTCTTCTGATGTTTTATCAGTAATCGATATTTTTTTATTCCAAGCATCTGCAGCGAATTTACTGTAAAATTCACTTATATCATTGTCCAACTCGGTAAAACTTAGCTTTTTACCCTCTATATAAAGCCCGCCTTCCCTTTTACAGCCTACCGCAAGTAAGCTTAATAATGTAATCAATATTAAAACTTTGATACTTTTCTTCATAAATAAAATCCCTACCGTTCTTATCTTCTTATATTGATATTATTTCAGCTCTTCATCTATAACAATATCTATATCCGGCAAGTTCCTATCCCGTTTTACATTTTACTGCCATGTTTGCCGACGAACACAATCTCTAGTGTATAGTATCATTGACATTTAATTAATATCAGCAATAGTAGAGTAAGTCTCAACTTTCTTTATGATATATATGTTACAATCTATTAACAAAGCAACTAAAAGGCTAGATATCAACGATACACTATACTAGTCCGGTAATTTTTTCTTTTCCTTTTAATGAGAATATGTTGTTATTTATTATTTTAGCTTTTCGGCTATCTTCATCTATCACCCATTCATAGCCTTCCACTTCTTTTTCTCTAAATCCTTGTGATATCAAATTCGGAACTATATAGCTCATATAAAACTCATCCGCTGATTTAAAAATAAAGTTGTTATCTCTTTTTCTAAATTCCTCACAGCTACCGTTAACAAGATCAAAAGTAGCATCAATTACTATACAGTCATCTCTAAATTCAAAATTATAATCAGCTCCTTTAACCGCATCCTGTTCCTTAAGATAATACTTTGCCTGTGCCTCTTCCTTGGAAGCAAGACCTAAAACTTCATAGTTTGCAGTAATGTGAAAGCTGAATTTATTTATAGCATCATCCTTATATTCCATTATATATGTTAAGCTGCTTCCATCATGGCTGAGTTCATAAGCCCTTCTTTTGCTACCCTTAAAATCATCCTTTTTGACCTCAATATAGCCCTGATATATAAGATTTGCAGCTACCTTGCTCATAACATCATAGCCGTCTTTTCTAACGGCAATATCCCATCCTAATATTTTACATACTTTATTATATTCTTCAAAGCCCAGTTTCGTATAGTCATAGGTTACCACCTGAGAGTATTCCTCATCACCGACATCTATAACAACATCTATTCCGTCAATATCATTTATTATAGCTGCGTTTTTTCCGAACACTTTCTTTGCTTCTTCCCTATCGCTTTCCTCTATCTTTTCTCCTACAGGTTTATATCTTATGCTGGAAAACTCTGTTAATTTTAATATCTTATTATTCCTGTATTCATAAGTTAATATTTTTCGTACAATATTATTATTCCATTCACTTATGCGGGTTACATAAATAGCTGTAGAAATGTCCGTACTGTTTTCAGTATCCAAACTACTTTCTTCACTTTCCGATTCTTTATCCTCAGAGCTTTCTTCTTTGCTCTCTTTAGCATTATTCTCACTGCTGCTATCAGTACTTTCTTCACTTGTTCTATCTTCCTCGAATAATTTTTTATCTTCTTTGTTAGCTTTACTGCTTGAGCATGAAACCATGCATATAGATAAAACAAGCATTAATAATACTACAAATATTTTCTTCATACTCCCTCCTATATAATACTCACACCAATGTTTTACAGTATTTATAGATAATAACTATCATACCTTATAAGCTAATGTCAAGTAAATATTCCTCTTTCTGATAAATGCCGAATGTTTATAAAATAAATCGGGTAAGAGCGAACAAGATTCTCTGTTATTTAGAATAAAAAGACTTAGCACATATAATGCCTTCTTTATACTATCTTTGCTATATAAAAAATGGGACTGTCATTTCCCGACAGCCCCTTAAAAATCCTATTCTCTTGTAACAAATAATGATATATTTTCTTTATACTTTTTATTTAAACCCAATTAGTCATAAAGCAAGATTGATATATCTTCACTATCCATATTTTCTGAATTATACCACTTTGAACC
>CAJPUK010000126.1 GCA_905373785.1 uncultured Johnsonella sp.
GATTACACCAATGCGGGTAAACTTATAGATCTTTTGTATAAGTTTAATCCTGATGATTGGGATAAGTTTAAAAGTATATTTAACTCAGGTGATATTACCGCAGTTGTAAATGAAAACTTAACTCATATTATAAGTATGAACAGATTTTTCGGTATAGACTTATCCACAAATCCCTGGCAGGGCTTTACTCCTACTGCCGCCTGGATAATTCCTATACTTGCAGGTCTTACACAGTGGTACTCTACAAGATTAATGAGTAATAATACAAATCCCGCTTCAGGTGCTGATGACGATCCTAACAATATGGCAAATCAGATGAAGACTATGAATAATGTTATGCCTTTGATGTCGGTTTATTTTTGCTTTATATTCCCGGCAGCTATAGGTATATATTGGATAACTTCGGCAGCTGCCCGTATAGTACAGCAATTGGCAATAAATTCTTATTTAAGTAAGATCGATATAGAGAAATTGATTGAAAAAAACCTTGAAAAGGCTAATGCAAAAAGAGCTAAAAAAGGTTTAGCACCCAAATCTATAGATAAGAAAGTACTTGAGCAGGCTAAGCATATAAATGATAAAGAGGATACAGAGCTTGAAGCTAAGAGACTTGAAGAAAAAAGAAACTTAAATGCAAAGCAGATAAAAGACTCAACAGAATATTATAACAAAGATGCGAAGCCCGGATCTATGGCAGCTAAAGCCAATATGGTGGCCAAATATAATGAAAAAATGGCAAATAAAAAGAATAAGAAATCATCAGAAGAGTAGTTTTTACAAACTTATTGGAAGTTATTTTAATGGCTTTGAGGAATGAGAGAGATAAATATAAATATCTGTTACAAATTTTCTTAGGGGGGAGGATATTCTATGGAAAAGATAAAAATAACTGCTAGAGATTACGATGAGGCTGTAACGAAAGCACTTATAGAGTTAGCTACCGGTAGTGATAATCTTGATATAGAAGTAGTAGACAAAGGAAGTAAAGGTTTTTTGGGAATAGGCAGCAGACCCTGTGTTATATATGTTTCTAAAAAGCAAGATAAGGATTTGCTCTTATATGAAGAAGATAAGGACTTTAAGACAGATTATAGTCAGAATATATTTGAAAATAAAGAAAAATCCAATAAAGAAAACAAATATAAAGTTCAAACAAAATCTTTTGATACAGAAAAATCTAAGCCTGTAGAAAAAGTAAGAGATGAGGGTTTTGTTCATGAAACAGACAGTGTAAAACTTCCTCGTAAGCAAAGAAAAGTTTATTCTGAAGAAGAGGCTGAAGCCATCATAGAAGATATGAGAGATTTCATATCCAAGTTATTTGAAAAGATGGAAATAAATGTCAATATGGATACGGAATTTAATCATAGGGATAATGAAATATCCGTATTTTTCAGCAGTGATGATGATATCGGACTTATTATAGGTAAAAGAGGTCAGACCCTGGACGCTATACAATATATAGTAAGTTTGGTAGTAAATAAAAATACCGAATCCTATATCAGAATAAAGATGGATACTGAAAACTATAGGGAAAGAAGAAAAGAAAATCTGGAAGTACTGGCAAAAAATGTAGCATCTAAAGTTAAGAAGTTTAAAAAACCTATTTCTTTGGAGCCTATGAATCCCTATGAAAGACGTATTATACACAGTGTATTGCAATCTGATAATTTTGTAAGTACAAGAAGTGACGGAGATGAGCCTTTTAGATATATAACCGTAATTCCAAGGTATAATAAGAGAAATAATTATAAAAGGCATAATAACAATTTTAATAAATAGAATTTAGCTTTGTGAAAGAGGGCTTTGGTATTGATAATAATATACAGCTCTCTTTTTGTTTAAATATAAATTATTTATTACAATAAGGTAGCGATCAGTTGATATTAAGATAATATCTTAGGTATTTTACAAGCCGGAAATATAGTTACAGTTCACTAAATTAGGAGTAAATATGCTAAAAAACGATACAATTGCAGCCATTGCGACCCCTTTAAGCGAAAGTGCCATAGGAATAATCAGAATTTGCGGAGATATGGCTATAGATATAGTTGATAAAATATACAAAGGCAAAAAGAAGTTAAGAGAATTAAATACACATACTGTAAACTACGGAAATATAGTTGTAGAAGAAGAATTTATAGATGAGGTACTGGTTATACTGATGAAGGGACCGAGTACTTATACCGGAGAAGACACCGTTGAAATTAATTGTCATGGCGGCATACTTATTACACAAAGAATACTGGAAGAGGTAATAAAGGCAGGAGCCGTACTTGCCGAACCCGGAGAATTTACCAAAAGAGCCTTTCTTAACGGGAAAATGGATCTATCAAGAGCAGAGTCGGTTATTGATATAATAGAAGCTAAAAATCAATACGCATTAAAATCAAGTCTTATGCACTTAAGAGGAGGATTAAGTGAACTTATATCAGGTATAAGATTAAAAATACTTGATGAAGTAGCATTTATCGAGGCAGCCCTTGATGATCCCGAGCATTATGATTTGGACGAGTATAGAGGAGAACTCAGACAAAAAGTTTTAGGTATAAAGTCTGAGCTTAAAAGCCTTCTTTCCACTTATGAGAGAGGAAGGATAATAAAAGAAGGTATAGAGACCGTTATAGTAGGAAAGCCTAATGTAGGAAAATCTTCCATACTTAATCTTTTAAGCAGACAGGAAAAAGCTATAGTTACGGATGTTGCAGGTACTACGAGGGACAGTATAAGTGAGCAGATAAAATTATCGGGTATTAATATAAATCTTACCGATACTGCCGGTATAAGAGAAAGTGATGATTTGGTAGAAAGTATAGGTATCAAAAAATCAAAGGAACTTATAGAAAGTGCCGAGCTGGTTATATGTGTACTTGATTCATCCAAGGAACTCTCTGATGAAGATAAGGAAATACTTAGAATTATAGAAGATAAAAAAGCAATAATTCTATTAAATAAATCAGATAAGTCGGTAATTATAGATAAGTTGGAACTTAAAAAATACACAACTCATCCGGTTCTGGAATTTTCAGCAAAAAGCGCTAAGGGTTTGGATGAACTTGAAGAGTTTATAAGAGGTAAATTCTACAATAAAGAGATAGGTTATAATGATCAAATATATATTACAAATATAAGGCATAAGCAGTCAATAGAAGAAACAATAGAATCAATTGATCTGGTACTGCAAAGTATTGATATGGGTATGGCTGAAGACTTTTTGTCCATAGACTTGGTTAATGCCTATGAATATCTTGGAGAAATCATAGGTGAAAGTTTGAATGAGGATATTATTAATACTATTTTTGCAAAGTTTTGTATGGGGAAGTAAGAGTTTTATAAAATAATAAGGTGATAAAAGATGAATTTAATTGAAAATATTGATGTGGCGGTGGTAGGTGCAGGCCATGCCGGTTGTGAAGCTGCACTTGCCTGTGCAAGACTGGGACTAAAGACGGTAGTATTTACCTTAAGTATAGAGTCTATAGCCCTGATGCCCTGCAACCCCAACATAGGCGGAACCTCTAAGGGGCATCTTGTAAGAGAGCTTGATGCTCTTGGCGGTGAAATGGCAAAAAATATAGACAAGACCTTTATACAGTCAAGAATGTTAAATACTTCAAAGGGTCCTGCCGTACACTCACTTAGAGTGCAGGCAGATAAGAAAAACTATTCTTATGAGATGAGAAAGGTTCTTGAAAATACAGATAACTTAAAGATAAAACAAATAGAAGTAAGTGAAATTATAGTTGAAGAAGATGATGGAAAAAAGATATGCAAGGGAGTAAGGACGGTTTCGGGTGCTATATACTATGCAAAGGCTACAATACTTGCAACCGGTACTTATCTTCGTTCAAGATGTATCTATGGAGAGGTCAGTGAGTTTACAGGACCTAATGGGCTTAAATGTGCTACTTATCTGACTGATTCACTAAAAGAGGCGGGTATAAAATTCTATAGATTTAAGACCGGAACTCCTGCAAGGATTGATAAAAGAAGTGTGGACTTTTCAAAAATGGAAGCTCAAAAAGGAGATGAGCCTATAGTACCCTTTTCGTTCTCTACGGATAGAGATTCTATACAAAAGGAGCAGATTGACTGTTATTTGACCTACACTAATGAAGATACACATGAAATTATAAAAGCAAATATTGAGCGTTCACCGTTATACTCGGGATTCATAGAAGGTACCGGTCCAAGGTACTGTCCGTCCATAGAAGACAAGGTAGTAAAATTCCCCGATAAGTTAAGACATCAGATATTTGTAGAGCCTGAAGGTTTGTATACCAATGAACTTTACCTTGCCGGTATGTCATCTTCCCTACCCGAAGATGTGCAATATAAGATGATAAGAACTATTAAAGGCTTGGAAAATGCGGATATTGTAAGAAATGCTTATGCCATAGAGTATGATTGTATAGATGCAAGACAGCTTATGCCAAGCTTGGAATTCAAAGAAATATCGGGACTTTTTGCCGGAGGTCAATTTAACGGAAGTTCAGGTTATGAAGAGGCGGCAGTACAGGGATTTATGGCAGGGGTCAATGCGGCTATGAAGATACAGGAAAAAGAGGCGGTAATAATTGACAGATCCTTAGCCTATATCGGAGTACTTATAGATGACTTGGTTACCAAAGAAAGTAAAGAGCCTTATAGAATGATGACTTCAAGATCGGAGTACAGACTGCTTCAAAGACAGGATAATGCTGATATAAGGCTTAGTGAAATAGGCTATAATATAGGTTTGGTACCGGAAGAAGCCTATCAAAAAGTACTTAAAAAGATAGAGCTTATAGAAAAAGAAGTGCAAAGGCTTGAGAATACCCATATAGGTGCTAAAGAAGAAGTGCAAAATTTGTTAAAAGCCAATGACTCAACCATACTTAACAATGGTGTTACCATAGCAGAGCTTATAAGAAGACCGGAACTTGATTATATAAAACTTGCCGAAATAGATCCCGACAGACCGGAAGTTGATATAGATACGGCAGAACAAATAAATATTAATATAAAATGTATGGGATATATAAAAAGACAGACTCAACAGGTAAAATTATTTAAAAAACTGGAAAATAAAAAAATCCCTAAGGATATTGATTATGATGAGGTAAACAGCCTAAGAATAGAGGCGGCACAAAAACTCAAAGAAGTAAGACCGATATCCATAGGTCAGGCATCAAGGATCTCGGGTGTATCCCCTGCGGATATCACTATGCTTATGGTACATCTTGAAAGGAGAAAATAGCTTTGTTTGATAAATTTGCTTACGATATGAACGAGGGCTTGAAATTCTTAAATATTGAAATAGATAATGGCAAGAAAAGTTTTATGATTTCTATGAGGAGCTTGTAAGAGTCAATCAATATATGAATTTAACCGCAATAACGGAAATGAAAGAAGTTATATATAAGCATTTTATAGACAGCCTGGCACTCGTATTTGCCATAAAAGATTTGGATAAAAAAGGTAAAGATTTTAAGGTTATTGATGTCGGTAGCGGAGCAGGTTTTCCGGGGATTCCCCTGGCTATTGCCTTTCCTAATGTGGAATTTGTGCTTATAGACAGCTTAAATAAAAGGATAAAATTCATAGAAGATATCAAATCAAAACTTAATTTAGAAAATTTATCAGCTTTTCATTCAAGAGCTGAGGATTTTGCCTTAGATAAAAATAATAGAGAAGGCTATGACCTTGCGGTATCAAGGGCTGTAGCCAATCTTTCAATATTATCGGAATACTGTATACCGTTTGTTAAACTTTCAGGAAACTTTATTTCTTATAAATCTGGAAATGTAAGCGAAGAAGTAGAGAATTCAAAGCAGGCGATAAAGATATTAGGAGCTAAGTTAGGTAAGATAAAGGACTATGAGCTGCCTTTGGAAATGGGGAGCAGAACATTAGTTTGCATAGAAAAAATAAATAAAACTCCGACTAAATATCCAAGAAAGGCAGGAATGGCGAAACAAAAGCCGCTGTAGGAAAGTTAGCAACATAAACAATTAATATTTATAAAAAACTCCGTATAATTCAATCATACCCGCAACCCTTTTTCAAAGCTTCGACAAATTCACACAGACTGCGGAACTCGTG
>CAJPUK010000127.1 GCA_905373785.1 uncultured Johnsonella sp.
TTTGTAATAATTTTCTTATTTTTACTCTCATTTTCTTTAATGGAGCTTCTTAACCTGTCTCTTTCTTTTTCAAGAGGTGCTCCCAGTCCGGAGGCTATTTTATTAATATTTCTAATAGTGCTGTCGGCAGTTTCCTTAGCCTCTTCAAGTATACTTTGAGCTTCCTGCCTTGCCTGCTCAAGCAGTTTTTCTTTTTGTGAATTTATTTTTTCAAGACTTTTATCATAACTTAATTTTAGAGAGCTTATTTCTCTTTCTTTCTTTTCTATTTCAATGCGGCTTTTTTCAAGAGCTATTCTGTCGGTCTCAAGTTTGGCAATAAGGTCTTCAAATGATATGGCATCGGAAGATATATGCTTTCTGGCATCTTCTATAATATTCATAGGAAGTCCGAGTTTTTGAGAAATGGCAAAGGCATTGGATTTGCCGGGTACACCTATAAGTATGCGATAAGTAGGTCTAAGTGTTTCAACATCAAACTCACAACTTGCATTTTCCACGTTCTTTGTGTTAAGTGCATAGACCTTAAGTTCACTGTAATGTGTACTTGCCATAATACTGCTGCCACGCCTTTTAAGTTCATCAAGTACGGCTATGGCAAGGGCTGCACCCTCAGTCGGATCGGTACCTGCACCAAGCTCGTCAAATAGGCACAGGGATTTATTATCAGCCGACTTAAGTATGTATATAATGTTTTTCATGTGAGCCGAAAATGTTGAGAGATTTTGCTCTATACTTTGCTCATCGCCTATATCGGCAAATACTTTTTTATATACGGATAATTTACTTTTGTCAAATGCAGGTATGTGAAGACCTGACTGACCCATAAGAGTGAGCAGACCTACGGTTTTCATAAGTACCGTTTTACCTCCGGTGTTGGGACCGGTAATAATCAAAAGCTTATAATCGGTACCAAGCCCTATATTGACCGGTACAACTTGCTCCGAATCAAGCAGTGGATGCCTTGCCTCTTTTAAGTCTATAATTGAATCTTCGTTAAATAAAGGCTTGCTTGCCTTCATGTGATTGGCAAGCCTTGCCTTGGCATAGATAAAATCAAGCTTTGACAGAAGTTTGTTATTTTCACTAAGCTCAGCGGTATAAGCGGCAGCACTCTGGCTTAAATCAAAAAGAATTTTTTCTATCTCCAAAGCCTCGGCTATTTCAATCTCCTTTATCTCATTGTTCATTTTTACAATGGCAATAGGCTCTATAAATACAGTAGAGCCGGTGGATGATTGATCATGTATAATACCCTGAACTCTGTTTTTATACTCGCTCTTTATAGGAAGACAATAGCTGCCGTTACGCTGCGTAATTATTGCTTCCATCATATATTCTCTATGAGCCTGAAGTATATTGTTAAGCTCGGTATGTAGCCTTGACTGAGTAGTTTTAAGCTGCCTTCTAAGCTTACTTAGGGTGGAAGAAGCCGCATCGGCAACTATATCTTCAGAAACTATGCATCTGACAAGCTCTTTTTTTAAGTCCTTGATCAGTGAAAGTTCCTCAAAATATTCACTTAAACTGTCATCATAATTTTCATTATCGGCTTTTTCTTTGTAAGAATAAGCTTTTTCAACATGCTCAAGAAGTATTTTGATTTTGAAAAGCTCGTTAAGGCTTAATGAGGAGTCTATGGCAAGGCTTTTTAAGGATTCACCTATGTCGCTTAGTGCAGGGAAGGTAAGGTTGCCGAAAAGCCTTAATCTGTTTACCGCCGCAGCGGTCTCTTCCTGATTTTTTACTATTGTTTGAAAGTCTGTATCAGGCTTAAGTTTGGAACAAAGCCTAACTCCGGGCTCACAGCTTGCATATGTTGTTAATTTTTCTACAATTTTATTAAATTCCAATATTTGTAATACTTTACCGTTCATAATTAATCCTTTTCATAAATAAACATATATATAGTAACACATAAAAAAGGGTTTCGCTACAAGTCAAATGTAATCTATATAGAAAATTATGTAGATATTAATTGCGTAAGTTTTCAAATGCAAGTATAATTAGTATTAGTGAGTCTTATCAAGAAAATGTATGATATAGGTATATTTTGGCAACTATTGTGGCAATACTTTAGCAATTTTATAAAAACGGAGAAATTGTCTATGGATGAGGATAAGGACAAATTTATCACTGAAAAAATAATAAAAAAGGATAAAAGCAGATACATAAATCTGATGAAGTTGCTTTTATCGGCAGTGGTATTCGGTGTGGTGGCAATGGCTACTGCCTTATTTACAAGACCCGGGCTTGAAAAGTTTATAGTAAAGAGTACTACAGAAAAGGAAACTATAAGCATAGAAAAAGACACAACGGTTTTTCAAAACAGCACTGAAGTAATTGGAACTGAGGATACGGAGGCTTTTAAGAACATAGCGGAATCAATTATAGATGAACATAGCTATGATGAGGAAGATGTAAAAGCCATGTACAAGGTCTTGGCTAATTTAACAAATGATTTGGACAGCTGTGTAACTGCCATACATTCTATAAAAAATGAAAAAGACTGGTTTGACAATTTGATAGAGTCGGGACATTATTATTCAGGACTTGTAATAGCAAAGACGGAGAATGAAGTTTTGGTGCTTTGTCCCGTACAGGCTATAGATGCGGCAGATACTATAAATGTAAGCTTTAAGAATAACTATAGTAAGCAGGCAACGGTCAAATCGGCAGACGGTCATATAGGGTTAGCGATACTGTCGGTAGATACAAGCGATGCCGACAGCGGTATAAAAGAAGGAATAGAAGTTATAGCTTTGGGGAATTCCTATCTTGTATCAAGAGGTGATATAGCTTTGGCTATAGGCAGCCCAACCGGATTTAATTATTCTACGGGTTACGGTTGGGTATCATATATATCCAAGGATGTAAGCATAGTTGACTCAAGTGCGATGTTTATGCATACCTCACTTGCTTTGGACAATGCAAAGGGAAGTTTTCTTGTAAATACCTCCGGAGAACTTATAGGTATAGCAACTTCAGCCTATCCGTCGGAGTCAAGTACAGGTGTTGCCATAGGTATTTCCGATTTAAAGGCAAGACTTGAGTATATGATCAATGCAATGCCTGCCGCCTATATAGGAATAAAACCTATAGATATTAATGCCAAAGCAAAAGAAAGCGGAGTTCCTGAAGGTATATATGTAACGGAAGTAGTGGCGGACTCTCCCTCATACATATCAGGTATACAGGTAGGGGATATAATAAGTGAGATAGACGGGATAAAAGTATCTTCAACAGCCGCCTATAAGGAAGTAATAGATAAACTTACTGTGGGTAAGGAAATAAATATAAAACTTTACCGTGATAACGGAAAGAACGAGTACAGTCAATTGGATATCAATTTGACAGTTGCAAGCAGGTAAATTAAAGGGGATCATATGCAATATATAGAGAGTTTAAGAGAAGGAAATAGAGTAGTGTCTCAGATTTATCTTTGTAAATCTAAGAATATTCAGCTTACAAAGGCAGGAAAGGAGTACGGTAATCTTATATTTCAGGATAAAACCGGCACTATAGAGGCTAAGATCTGGGACCTTACTTCTCCGGGCATAGAGGACTTTGAAACTATGGACTATGTGTCGGTAGAGGCGGATGTAACAAGCTTTAACAATAATTTACAGCTCAATGTTAAGCGTATCAGACTTGCAAGAAGCGGCGAGTATGAAACCTCGGATTATTTGCCCGTATCAAAGTATAATACAGATGATATGTATAAGGAGCTTGAAAATATAATCCAAAGTGTTAAGAATACTTATCTGAATGCAGTGCTTAAAAAAATTTTTATAGAAGATAAGGACTTTGCAGATAAATTCAAGTATTCTTCAGCTGCAAAAAGCGTACACCACAGCTTTGTAGGCGGACTTTTGGAGCATAGTTTAAGTGTAACAAGACTTTGTATACATTATTGCAGCAAATATAAATTGCTTAATTATGATTTACTTATAACTGCGGCACTTTTGCATGATATAGGAAAGACCGTGGAGCTTTCAGCCTTTCCGGAAAATGACTATACGGATGAGGGGCAGCTTTTGGGGCATATAATTATAGGGCTGGATATTATTTCCAAGGCTATTTCAAAAGTAGACAAGTTCCCGCCTACCTTAGCCAATGAATTGAAACACTGTATAGTGGCACATCATGGAGAACTTGAATATGGTTCTCCTAAAAAGCCGGCTTTAATTGAAGCTATGGCACTTAATCTGGCTGATAATACAGATGCGAAACTACAGACATTTACGGAGATTATAGAGGCAAGCAACAGTGTAGGTAAAGAGTGGTTGGGATATAACAGATTTTTTGAGAGCAATATAAGAAAGACGCATATGTAGGTGCCAAACTGCTATTGAGTCATGTTTTGAGGATAGGTTATGTATTTTAGGTATTGTATGGCTTACATGGTGTAGGCAGTATAATTTTTCGAAAAATATGTTTTGCGGATATGATTCGTATTGTAGGCTTTATGCGTAATAGTAATATTGTTTTTGGCAGCATTTACTGTTGAGAGGTTTTAGCCGGCATAAGCCTAAGTTATAAGGTAAGAATTTACATAGATTTTCCGCTTGTAAAAACGAAGCGGATTTTAGTATATAACAAGCGAAAGGATTTTGTTTATGAAGAATGACATCATAGCCGATTCTTATAAAAAAGGCGATATGATAGAGCTTGATATAACAGATATGAGTACTACAGGGGAAGGCATCGGAAAAACCGGTGCCTTTACTTGGTTTGTAAAAGACAGTGTGGTAGGGGACAGGATAAGTGCAAGTGTTATGAAAACTAAGAAAAGTTACGGTTATGCAAGGCTTAATGAGGTATTAAAGCCTTCAAAAGACCGTATACAGCCCCAATGCAGCGTATCAAGAGCCTGCGGCGGTTGCAGCCTGCAAAATATGTCCTACGAAAGTCAGCTTGAATTAAAGGATAAGATGATCATTAATAATCTTATAAGAATAGGCAAATTTCCAAAAGATTATTTTGTAAAAGATGTTGATGTTAAAGATGAAAGAGGGGTGTGCATACATTATCCCCTTATAGGCATGGAAAATCCGTGGAGATACAGAAATAAATCCATCTATCCTATTTCATTAAAAAAAGGAAGGGCGGTATACGGCTTTTATGCGGCGAGGACACACAGTGTTATAGAGGTAGATGACTGCCTTATAGGTATAGAGGAAAACAAGGCTATAATGGAAGCTGTAATAGGATTTATAGAAAAATATAATATAGCCGTATATGATGAAATCAATCATAGGGGCTTAGTAAGGAATGTACTTATAAGAAAGGGATTTGCCACAGGCGAGCTTATGGTCTGTATTGTTATTAACGGTGATAAGCTGCCGCACAGTAATAAATTGGTAGACTCTTTGCTAAAGGCGGCTAATATAAACAGCATATCTTACAATGTAAATACTGCAAAAAGCAATGTAATATTTGGAGAAAAGGAAGTAAAACTTTATGGTGACAGGTATATTTATGACTATATAGATGATATAAAATTCAGAATCTCAGCCAAATCATTCTTCCAGGTAAATCCTATACAGACGAGGAAGTTATACGATACGGTATTAAAATTTGCAAATTTAAGTAAAGATGAGACAGTATGGGATCTGTACTGCGGTATAGGAAGTATATCTTTGTATATGTCAAAGCAGGCAGGAAAGGTCTACGGTATAGAGATAGTCAAGGCGGCGGTGGAAGATGCCTTGGAAAACGCCAAGTTAAATAAGATTGAAAATACGTACTTTTTACTGGGAGAGGCGGAAAAGGTTCTACCTGAGCTTTATGATAGAGCAAGTGCCAAGTTGCTGAATAAAGACTTTGATGTCAAAGATGAGATACCAGGCTTTGTGGAAATTGAGGAAGAGTACAGCATGGGAGGTATAGGAAGTATTCCTATAAAGGATATACTTGAGGTGGACTGCCTTGTCCTGGACCCTCCAAGAAAAGGCTGCGATAAAGCCTGCCTCGATACGATACTTAAAATAAAACCCAAAAGAATAGTCTATGTAAGCTGCGACAGTGCAA
>CAJPUK010000128.1 GCA_905373785.1 uncultured Johnsonella sp.
CTATATTTATTTCTATATTTATATTATGTAACTTACAAACTTCCGTTATATAATCTTCCAATTGATTTCTGAAACTGTTTCTTCCGCTTTCTTCAAAATTACGTCCGTAAATAGCTTCTCTAAGCTCCTTCATTGTAAGGGTTGCCGATTTTTGCAACTCACCAAGTTTATTTCCTATTTCTTCACTTGTAAGTTTGTCTATACTAAGCTTAAGCTCCCCGAGACTACAGGAGAGTCCGAATAATTTTTGTATGACTGTATCATGGATCTCATCGGCAATTCTGCTTTTTTCATTCGCTGCTATGTAATCTTCTATCTGAGTTTGAGTATCTAAGGCACGAAAGATTATTTCAGACAGGCTTATATAAAAATCTTTTTTTGCAAAGTCATCTTCATCCGCTGTCTCCGTGCCCAAAACCAAAAATATACAATTATTCCATGCATTGTTCAAATATATAAAATCATACTTTTTTTCATTAATAACTACAGTCCTTACTGTTCTTAAATCATCATTTTCAATACTCGGATCAATAAAAGCCGCTTCTTTAAGTATTTGTTTTGCGGAAAACTCATCTATCTTTGAAACAAGCTCTCTTACCACGCTGCCATCCATGCTTTTTTCAATAAACATACATCCGTCGGGGGATATGTTATTACTTATAAGCAAGGCAAGTTTTCTGACAATTTGTTCCTGATCGGTCATCGCAATTAAGCCAAATCCCTCATACATATCAGACATTTGCAAAAGAACCTTCTCTCTTCTTTGATTTTCTTTTTTGAGTTTTTCATTAAGATCTTCAAGCTCTTTTTCTCTTTCCTGCAATATAAGAAGATAATATCTAAGCACCGCAAACCCTATAATAACAATTATAACACCCACTATAACATTGATTTTTACCTGTTCAAAATGGGTCAAAGAATTTCCGAAAAATGAGCAAATGAGACACCAGCATATAGTAAGTATGTTAAAATAATAATTACTTTTTGGGTAAAGGCTTATTAATACACAGCCCAGATAATATGTTATGTAGGGGCTTAAAAAACCGCCGCTGAGGAAGATGAATATGCCATATGCAAAAACTTCTATGGATAAAACGAGCATAATCACAGTCCTGTTCAACTTAAACGATATATAAAGATAATTTCCCAATAAACAGGAAATTATAGTACCGCACACTACCCCTACTGCAGCTAAGCTTTGCGTTTTATAATAAACAATTCCAAAAATATATGCAAAAGTAGACAAAAATAAAGAAATAAACCTATATTTAATACAAATGCCAAGATACTCTTCTCTCACCTACCACCCTACACATTCTGTGCCGCATATGAGGATAAAAAGCAAGCATTGTCCGAAAGATTAGTCTGACAACACGAAATCTTACTCTTATCGCCTTAGCACATACCTAAAACTTTAGCTACATAATTTAAGAATAATTATATATTTTTATACAAATTCAGTCAATAGGTTTACATCTTACTGTTTTATTATAAAAAAGTCCGTAATTAAGCTTAACTTATACTACTACTAAAGTTTTCAGCTTATTTACGAACTTTTATTTTTAAGATATCTTCCAGCTTACGGCAAGCTCTCTGGCATTTACAAAGTTTTTATAGATGCCGTCTTTTTGCATCAACTCTTCATGCTTTCCTTCCTGAACTATTCTTCCCTCATCTATAACTACTATCTTATCCGCATTTCTTACGGTTTTTAATCTATGAGCTATCATAATAACCGTCTTTTGCCTTGTAAGTTCTTCTATAGCCTGCATAAGGTCTTTTTCATTTTCCGGGTCTACATTGGCAGTTGCCTCATCCAGTATTATGATAGGAGCGGACTTCATCATAGCCCTTGCTATGGAAAGTCTTTGTTTCTCACCTCCCGAAAGTGATGCTCCGCCCTCTCCTATTACGGTATCATAGCCCTTGTCAAGCTTCATAATAAAGTCATGGCAGCAGGCTTTTTTGGCAACCTCCACTACTTCTTCCATGCTTGCCAAAGGATTTCCGAACTTAATATTATTAGCTACAGTGTCTTCAAACAAATAAACATTCTGAAATACAAAACTGAAGTTTTTCATAAGGGAATCCATACTGTACTGCCTTACATCCCTTCCTCCAAGTTCCACACTTCCCTCATTGACATCCCAAAACCTTGCCATAAGTCTGCAAAGTGTTGTTTTGCCTCCTCCGCTGGGACCTACTATAGCCGTAGTAGTTCCCTCTTTTATATAGAGGGATACCTTATCTATAATTTTTCTCTTATCATAAGAAAATTCAACATTTTTAAGCTCTATATCAAAGTTTTTCGCTTCTATATCATCACCCTCGGTGTCCATCGGTTCTATTTCCAGTATGGCATTCGCCTTCTCCACCGCTATATTGACAGATCTTATAAGGGCTGAGAAACTTCCGGCACCGTCTAAGGCTGCGTATATCATAAAGGCACATATAAGCGCCATAATACATTCCGCAAGCTCCATACTGTCATTTATATAAAAGAAAATAGATACCGCCGCCATACAAACTCCTATAGCCTTGGTGATAAGGTGCTGTAAAGCCATAGCCGGAAGCAGTCTTTTCTCCATTCTGAAGTTGACATCGGAGGCTTCTTCTATAGCTTTAATAAGCTTCTTATTTTCATTACCGTATAGTGAGTATGACTTTATTTCCGACATTCCCTGCACATATTCCAAAACCGAAGCCACCAGTATCCTGTCCGCCTCATCCTTGCTTTTTGCTATACTGAGTGCCTTATACTGCAAATATTTATTTGCCAGAAGGAATATGAGCAAGCCTGCCAGCACTATAAGTGCAAGTCTGTAATCAAAGGTAAACATCATACATATTATAAGTAAGGTGGTAAGCAGACCTTGGGTAGTCATCATAACGACCTTGGTCGCCACCTCCGCCAGCGCTTCCATGGTATTGGTAGTTACCGAGGTAATATATCCTAAGCTGTTTTCATTAAAATATCCCATAGGCAGATATCTCATATGCTCAGCTATCTCTATACGCTTGTTTGCACAGGTATTATAGCCTGCCTCCGTCTGCAACATAGTGGTTTTGGACTTTACTATAATAGTTAAGATAATGCTTATCAGTAAAATGCCTAAACTCATATAAGCCGTCATATCACTTGCATTGCCCTCTACTATAGCCTTTATTACCACATAGCTTGCCGGTATACGCAGTGCTTCCAAAAAAGCCATCAATACTCCCAAACCTATGGATGTATAAAATTTCTTTTTATTTTCACTACCACAAAAATCAAAAAACTTTTTTAATACTTCTACCATAATCTTCCCCCTAAGCCCTGTCTTTGACTTCAATATGTGCTTCCCACATATCTTTATAAAGCTTATTAGTCTTTAGCAATTCATCATGAGTTGCCGCCGCCTCCACTTTTCCGTCATTTATTACGAATATCTTATCCACATCCTTTATAGTACTGAGTCTGTGAGCTATAACTATCAAGGTCTTTCCCTGAGCAAGCTTTGCCACTGCCGCCTGTACCAATGCCTCATTTTCAGGATCGGTGTAGGCGGTCGCCTCGTCAAGTATTATCAGTTTTGCGTCTTTTAACATGGCTCTGGCTATTGAGATCCTCTGTCTCTCCCCGCCTGAAAGATGTCCTCCGGCACTTCCCACTACAGTATCATAAGTCTCTGAAAGACTCATTATAAAATCATGACAGCCGCTTTTTTTAGCAATCTCTTCCACTTCCAAATCACTTGCCTTGGGATTTCCCATCCTTATATTCTCCCTTATGCTAAGGTCAAAAAGGTAATTATCCTGAGAAACATAGGCTATAAATTTATTTTGCACATCTAAGGGCATTTCCTTGGTATTTACATTACTTATCATGATATCACCGCTGCTTGCATCCCAAAGACCCGCTATAAGCTTGGCTATGGTGGATTTACCGCTGCCGCTGGGTCCTACCAGTGCCGCTACGCTTCCTTCTTCTATACTCATATTTATACCATGCAGCACTTCCTTGTCATGATAGGCAAAATGCACATTCTTAATCTCAACATTAGCCTCTCCTAACTCTTTATCAAAATCAAGCGGTCTCTTTAGTTCTTTTTGCTCAAGTACTCTGCCTACCTCGGACATAATAGTGCCTACCTTAGCCATATCCTCTCCAAAAGCGGAACAGGTAATCAAGGGAGCTATAACTCCGAATGAAAGTATAATAATAAGTATAAAAGCGGGACCCGAAAGACTGCCTTTATTATAAAGATAGACTCCTATCGGTAAGATTCCCACCAAAGTAGAAGGCAGTACCGACATGGCGGTTGCCGAATACCATATACAGGCTCGCATCCACTCTACAAAGCAATCCGCTCCTTCTTTGGCTGCAATAACAAACTTATCATAAGAACTTTGTGCCTTGCCGAAGACCTTTATTACTTCTATGCCGTTAATGTATTCTACCGCAGTATCGTTAAGCGCCTTGGTTTTTACTATGGTGTTGTTATATCTTTCATCCATATTCTTGAACATTCCCATATAAGCAAACATCCCTACAGGAATCGTAATCAGAGCGGCAAATCCCATACGCCAGTCTATAACAAACAAATAAATACTTATTGCCAAAGGTCCTAAAAGATTGGCGGTAAATTCCGGTATCATGTGTGCCAGTGCGGTCTCCATACTGTCAACTCTTTCCACTATAATATTCTTAAGCGAGCCTGAGGGAGTATCCTTAACATACCCCAAAGGCAGGGCATAAAGCTTATCACAAAGTTTTTTCCTGATGCTTGCAAGCATCTCAAATGTAACCTTATGTGAAATAAGGGTTGAAAGGTTGTGAAAGGCTATTCTAAGCACCCACAACAACATAATAACAAAACAGAGATTAAGATATACCTGATAGTCTTTTACTCCGTCCAAAAGCTTAATTACTATCTGTCCTACTATAAAATACGGTGCTATTGCAAAAAACACCCCTATTATTGCGGCACTTACGGATATCGTATATAAGCCTCTTTTTTCTTTTATAATACCCTTAAGCCATGAAAAATCATATCTTTTCTTCATACTCACTTCTCCTTATATTTTAATCCAAGAAGCCTGTCCCAACCGGCAGCAAAGAAATCCTGCAAACTGTTTACATACTCCTTGGCACTTTCTTTATCAAAATCATGTGCAACCACTTCAAAAACCCCGTTAAATAAAGAATTTGCCAATATATGGCATAGATCCGCTCTTATATGCGGTAGATCATGTCCCTGTTTTTTCAGCACTTCTACGAATTTAACAGTACTTTCCACCTCCATATCTACCAGAATATCCACGAAGTTTTCATAACTTGAACCGAAACCACAGCATATTATGAGTTTAAAACTGTCAAAATAATCATATATTATGTCAATGACTTTCTCCATGCCCTGTTCTGAATAGTTATGCAAGGATTCTATTTGCTCCTTCGGTGTCGCATTACTGAAACCTTCATGATAATAATTAAAATAATAAAGTAATTTATCCGCCCCCTCTTTTACCAGACTTGTAAAAATTTTATTTTTATCTGCAAATCTACTGTAAAGCATACCTGTGGTACAGCCCGACTTTTCCGCTATACTTCGCATAGAGGCGTTAGTATAACCCTTTTCCATAAATTCCTGCTTAGCCACCTCAAGTATTTTAAGCTCTATATCTATAT
Organism: uncultured Johnsonella sp.; assembly: GCA_905373785.1. GTDB lineage: Bacteria > Bacillota > Clostridia > Lachnospirales > Lachnospiraceae > Johnsonella. Next base: position 5,669 of record CAJPUK010000128.1, read on the forward strand.
CCTTCATAAACCTCTCCAATCTCATAATAGTGTTATTATAACACTGTTATGGACTCTTGTAAATAAAAATAATGAATTGTCGGAGAGTTAGCAGCATAAACAATGTTCCAAAACACAAACATTAGTCAGAAACGATTGCACGGTAATAATTAAACAGAAACACTCCCTATTTCAATCATACTCGCAGTACTGTTAATAAAGTTTCGACTTTACTTATACAGACTGCGGAACTCGTGTGCTCGCCTACTCCGTGGCGAGCTGCACTAGGGACATCCTCGTCTGTAAAGTTTGTAACTCACTTTATTAACAGTACTAACCGCTA
>CAJPUK010000129.1 GCA_905373785.1 uncultured Johnsonella sp.
TCTATAAAACATTTACAAACTATAATAACAAGTACAGGCATTGATGATTTATTAAATAAAAATTTTTCTATAGATAACATTATGCAAGTTAAAGAAGCACAGGTAAGTTCGGTAAAAGAACTTACTAAAATTATTTAAGCAAAGGAGAAATACAGATGAACTCATCATACGATGCTTCACAGATCCAAATTTTGGAGGGCTTAGAAGCTGTAAGAAAAAGACCAGGTATGTATATCGGATCCATATCTGATAGAGGTCTTCACCATTTAGTATATGAGATAGTTGATAATTCTGTAGATGAGGCCTTGGCAGGTTTTTGTACCTGTATAGAAGTTGATATAAATGCAGATAACTCTATCAGAGTAAGAGATGACGGCAGGGGTATACCTGTAGATATTCAAAAAAAAGCAGGTAAATCGGCGCTTGAAGTAGTATTTACCATATTGCACGCCGGAGGTAAGTTCGGTGGTGGAGGGTATAAGGTATCGGGCGGTTTACATGGGGTTGGTGCATCTGTTGTTAATGCTTTGTCTAAAAGCCTAAGTGTACGGGTATATAAAGATAAAAAAGTTTATAATATGGAGTTTGAAAAGGGAAATGTTATAAAAGAGCTCTCGGTTATAGACAGCTGTGGTGAAGAAGAACATGGAACTGAGGTGGTTTTCCTTCCGGATGACAGTATATTTGAGGTAAAAGAATTTGATTATGAAACCTTAAAGACCAGACTTAGAGAAACCGCTTTTTTGACAAAGGGGCTTAAAATCATTTTAAGAGATTTAAGAGGTGAAGAAACTTCAAGTGAAGAGTTTCATTACGAGGGCGGTATTAAGGAGTTTATCGAATACTTAAACAGCAACAAATCATCAGTTTATGATAAGGTCATATACTGCGAGGGTATTAAGGAAAGAGTGCAGGTGGAGGTTGCAATGCAGCATAATGACGGCTACTCCGACAGTATATACACCTTTGTAAATAATATAAATACTCCTGAAGGCGGAACACACCTGACAGGATTTAAGAATGCCGTAACTAAGACATTTAACGATTATGCCAGAAAAAATAAGTTCTTAAAAGACTCAGAAGAAAATCTCTCGGGAGAAGATATCAGAGAGGGACTTACCGCTATAGTTTCGGTCAAGGTGGAAAATCCGCAGTTCGAAGGACAGACCAAGCAAAAATTGGGAAATTCGGAAGCACAGCTTGCGGTTAATTCTATTGTAAGCGAACAGATGACTTATTTTCTTGAACAAAATCCGAGCATAGCAAAGGTAATATGTGATAAAGCACTTATGGCACAAAGGGCAAGGGCGGCTGCAAGAAAGGCAAGAGATTTAACAAGAAGAAAGTCTGCACTTGACAGTATATCGCTGCCCGGAAAACTTGCGGATTGTTCGAGTAAGAATCCAAAGGAATGTGAGATATTTATAGTCGAGGGAGATTCGGCAGGAGGTTCCGCAAAAACTGCAAGAAGAAGGGATACACAGGCAATACTTCCGCTAAGAGGAAAGATACTTAATGTGGAAAAAGCAAGACTTGACAGAGTATACGGTAATTCAGAGATAAAGTCTATGATTACCGCCTTCGGTACAGGTATACATGAAGATTTTGATATAGAAAAGCTTAGATATGACAAGATAATAATAATGACGGATGCCGATGTAGACGGTGCGCATATAGAAACATTGATGCTTACTTTTATATACAGATTTATGCCTGAACTTATAAAAGAAGGTCATGTATATCTTGCACAGCCTCCGCTATATAAGTTGGAAAAGAACAAAAAAACCTGGTATGCTTACAGTGATGAAGAACTTAATAACATACTTAGTGAGGTAGGAAGAGACCAGAATAACAAGATACAAAGATATAAAGGTCTTGGAGAGATGGATGCGGATCAGCTTTGGGAAACTACAATGGATCCTGAAAGAAGGATCCTTCTTAAGGTTGTGTATGATGAAGAAAGAAAGACGGATATAGATCTTACCTTTACTACACTTATGGGTGATGAGGTAGAGCCGAGAAGAGCATTTATCGAAAAAAATGCAAAGTATGTCAAAAATCTTGATATCTAGGAGGAAAATTTAATGGAAGCAAATGTTTTCGATAAGGTAAATGACATAGACCTAAAGAAAACTATGGAAAAGTCATATATAGACTATGCTATGAGTGTTATAGCTTCAAGAGCACTTCCGGATATAAGAGACGGTCTAAAGCCGGTACAAAGAAGAATTTTATATTCAATGATAGAGCTTAATAACGGTCCGGATAAGCCACACAGAAAGTGTGCACGTATAGTCGGAGATACCATGGGTAAGTATCATCCTCACGGAGACTCTTCAATATACGGAGCCTTGGTTAACATGGCTCAGGACTGGTCCATGCGTTGTCCTTTGGTAGATGGACATGGAAATTTCGGTTCTGTAGACGGAGACTCTGCGGCAGCTATGAGGTATACTGAGGCAAGACTTAGCAAAATAGCTATGGAAATGCTTGCGGACATCAACAAAGATACGGTAGATTTTGTACCTAACTTTGATGATACAGAAAAAGAGCCTATAATATTGCCGGCAAGATTTCCCAATCTTTTGGTAAACGGAACTACCGGTATAGCTGTAGGCATGGCTACGAATATACCCCCTCATAACCTGAGAGAAACTATAGATGCAATAAAGTTAATTATTGATAACAGGATAGAGCAAAAAGAAACTACAATAGATGATATTTTAGGCATCATAAAAGGACCTGATTTTCCTACAGGTGCAATGATACTTGGTAAATCGGGTATAAGGGAAGCCTATACTACCGGAAGAGGTAAGATAAAGGTTAGAGCCATATCAAATATTGAAACTCTGCCAAACGGGAAAAATCGTATAATAATCACAGAACTTCCTTACCTTGTTAATAAAGCAAAGCTTATCGAAAAGATAGCCGAGCTTGTAAGAGATAAAAAGGTTGACGGTATTACGGATCTGAGAGATGAGTCAAACCGAGAGGGTATGAGGGTGGTTATAGAGCTTAGAAGGGATGTTAATGCCAATATAATTCTTAACAGACTTTATAAGCATACCCAGCTTCAAGATACCTTCGGTGTTATTATGCTGTCTTTGGTTAATAATGAACCTAAGATACTTGATATTAAGCAAATGCTTGACTACTACCTTAAGCATCAGGAAGAAGTAGTTACCAGAAGAACCTTATATGATTTAAATAAGGCAAAGGAAAGAGCACATATATTAGAAGGTCTACTTAAGGCACTTGATAATATAGATGAAGTTATAAAAATTATAAGAGCCAGCGAAAATGTAGGTATAGCAAGGCAAAGTCTTATGGAAAGATTCGAACTTAGCGAAGTACAGGCTTCTGCTATAGTTGATATGAGACTTAGGGCTCTTACAGGTCTTGAAAGAGAAAAACTTGAGTCCGAATACGCCGAACTGATGGAAAAAATAAAATATTATAATGAAATTCTTGCAGACAATAATAAGCTCCTTGCCCTTATTAAAGAAGAGATAAGTATTGTATCCGAAAAATATGCTACAGACAGAAAGACTATCTTCGGTCATGATGAAAGTATGGAAGATGAAGACTTGATAGCTGATGAAGATACGGTAGTGGTCATGACCAATCTCGGATATATAAAGAGGATGAGCCCCGATAATTTTAAGTCTCAGAACAGAGGAGGCAAGGGAATTAAGGGAATGCAGACTATAGAGGATGACTTTATAGAGGATATTATAATTACTTCCACACATAAGAATATTTACTTCTTTACCAATATGGGAAGGGTTTATAGGATAAAGGCGTACAGAATACCCGATGCAAGCAGGATTGCAAGAGGTAATGCTATTATAAATCTTCTTGATCTAAAGCCTGAAGAAAAGATAAGTGCAATAATAGCTGAAAAGAATAAGAAAGATCAGAGTTATCTTTTTATGGCTACAAAGCATGGTATCATAAAGAAACTTGATCTAAATGAGGTTTCCAATATCAGAAGAAACGGATTAAAAGTTATAAATCTAATTGAAGATGATGAACTTATAGAAGTTAAAATTACAAGTAAAGATGAGGATATCCTGCTTATAAGCAGATTCGGTAAGTGTGTCAGATTCAGTGAAAAGGATTTAAGAAATATAGGAAGAAATGCAAGGGGAGTAAAGGGTGTTAAACTTGCAAAAGGAGACAAACTTATCGCCATGCAAACTTCATCACAGGGTGATGAACTGCTTACTATTTCAGAGTTCGGTATAGGTAAGAGAACCAAGTTATCTGAATATGAAACCAAACATAGAAATATACAGGGTGTAAAATGTCATAATCTTACAGAAAAGACCGGAAAACTGATAGGTGCGAAACTGGTCGATGACGATATGGACATACTGATAATAAGCAGTGAGGGAATTATAATAAGGATAGGTGTAAAAGATATATCCCTATCAGGAAGAAATACCTCGGGTGTTAAGCTTATAGATATGAACAAAGAAAATGATGTAAGAGTGGCAAGTATAGCAAAGGTGCGATATAAGGAAGAAGAGTAGTTGGTAACATAGACAATGGTCAGATTAAACAGAAACACTCCCTATTTCAATCATACCCGCAGTACTGTTAATAAAGTTTCGACAAATTTAGTACAGACTGCGGAACTCGTGTGCTCGCCAAAAGCGGGCGAGCTTCACTCGAACAGTCCTCGTCTGTGGAATTTGTACCTCGCTTTATCAAAAGGGTTAACCGCTAAAAAGATTGAATTATAAGGAGTTTTTTATTTCCCACCCGCCACTGTTACAAAAGATTAGTGCTGTGTAGATATATTTATAATTGTTTATGTTGCCAAAGGGGAAGAAAGGGGGAGGTGTGGCAGCAACTTTTATTTCAAATCTTAAAAACAGTCGTTCATATAGGGGATGTGGCGTTAGATAAAAGTGTGCCTACACCTTTCCCCTCCGCCGGCACCTTAGGCACATAAACCGTTAAACTATCTTGCCAAGGACAATCTGAGACCGCCGGTACTTGCTTTATCAAGCCGTCAGGCGAAGATAAAGCTTAGTACCGCTGCGAGGCGAAGTTAGCGAGAGCGTGTCCAAGGCAAGATATGTTTGTAACGGTTTATGTGATAGATAAACAATTATTTATGTTGCCAACAATCTATTGCAGCTTATCACAACCCTTAAAAGCAGTTTCATCTATTTCTACAGACTTATTTTCCGGTATTACTTTTTCTAAATTACTACAATATGCAAATGTGTATTTTTTTATTTTTTCTACCTTGGGAGGTATATTTATCTGTTTTAGGTTTTCACAGCCCTTAAATGCAAACTCACCAATCTCTTCAACATCGGGAGGTAAAATCACTTCCTGCAATCCGCTACATTCTTCAAAAGCAAATTTGCCTATAAACTTTAACGATTCAGGGAAGCTTATCTTTTCCGGTGTTGAAAGTAAGCTAAATGCTCCTCCTGCAATTACCCTCGTTCCGTCCTTTATTTCAACATAAGGACTTTGCCCGTTACAGCACAGTAAAATATTTTTATAATACTTACATCCATAGTTATCAGGCTTTATATTCTCCAACCATAGAGTATTATTAAAAACATCTTCTCCCAAAAAAGTAAGTTCTTCATTAAGTTCTATATTTTCCAAAATCTTACAATACTTAAACGCTCCGTCTTCTATAACCTGAATTGTCTCAGGTAAATCAATATCCTTTAATTTATAACAACTTATAAATAATTCCTTTGAAATCTTATTTATTTTAGAAGGCAGCAAAATATGCTCTAAATTAATACAAAAACCGAATGCGTCATCCCCTATGTAGGTAACCGTATCGGGTATTTCAAGCTTTTTTAACTCTGTACACTCCATAAATGCACTGCCTTCAATAGTTTCAAGCTTATCGGGAAGCACTATATTATCTAAATTAAAACACCTTTTAAATGCTCCAAATTCTATTATTTTAACACTCTGCGGTATTGTAATATCTTTCAATGAC
>CAJPUK010000130.1 GCA_905373785.1 uncultured Johnsonella sp.
CTATTAAATAAATAATTATAGTTAAACCAAAACAATATAAAGTAAAATATTTGCAATACAATATATAATTAATAGGGATTTAAATGAGTACCATATTACTATCATTTTATAAAACCAACTAAAAAGACCTTATTATATATTATAAGAAAATGTATTATAATACCCTTATAAAAACACAAGGAGAATTCATCATGAAATTATATATAGAAGAAAAAGTTGTAAATATTCCTGCCGATATCGCTTGGAAGGCATTAAAAGAAATGAATGTATGGCTGCCTAAGCTTTCTACCAACAAAGGCGTAGATTATGACAAAGATGGTGTGTTTTTTAAGCAGGGCAGAAAGTACAAGGTAACTTCCAAAGAGGGAGTGGTGATGGACAGTGAAATCTACAGCGTAGATGAAGCAAATATGGAAATAGAGATACACGCAGAGCATAAACCCTTAAAATCCATACTTAAATGCAGGGTAATAGACCTTGGCAACGAAACTTGCAAGCTTATGAGAACACAAGGATATCCGGGTTGGTTTGGTGTGATTTTTACTGCATTTTGGGGTAAGAGAGAGTCGGGAGAGACGGCAGAGTATCTGGATGTATGGGAAGAATATGCAAAAACTTTGCTTAATTAAAAGCTTGGTAAAACATTTGTTTCAAAGTTAATTTTTAGAAAATTACTTTGTAATGCTTAGTGGAGATATGTGTTGGCTTACAAATATTTTTTTGCTGTATAGGGCATTAGTTACAAGGAACGCTAAGAAGAGTTTACACTATAATATACTGTATTTTACTATGGAGGTTGAGAGGTTTTGATATATGGGTTTTGGAAAGTATAACTGCATAGTTGTTTTTAATAAGAACAAGGATAAGATTCTTTTTTGCAAGAGAATTAAAAGACCTTATAAAGGTTTATACAACTTTGTGGGCGGCAAATTGGAAGAGAATGAAACAAGCAAAGAAGCAGCTTACAGAGAGCTGTATGAAGAAAGCGGTATCGACAAAACGGATATAAAACTTATTCATCTTATGGATTCTACATACTATCCTCATGAATTTATCTTGGAGATATATACAGGGGTACTAGATAAGGACATAGATTTGGTGGAAGAACTTAATCCTTTAGAGTGGTTTTCTGTAGAAGAGAACTTTGCCGATACGGACAGATTTGCAGGAGACGGAAATATTGCACATATAGTAAGGGTTGCATTAAAGGTATTAAAAAGATAAATTTACAATAGAATCCAATTTACCTGTGAAATATAACAAATATTATTTTATAATTATCGAAAATAAGATAATTATAAACAAAGCTACTGCTTTGAATAAGCATATTTAATAATAGAATATAACTATTATTATGAACTATTGCTATATTAAAAAGATATCGTAATATGTTAAATTTAACAGTGCAGCAGAAAATAAAAATCGTTATGGGAATACATATTATGCAGATATCAGTAGGGCTTAAATCTCAAAACAGGTACTTAAAAAAGAATTTAATTATAATAAATAAGGGATGTTATTTGGCATCCCTTATTTGTTAGTGCAGTAAAAGGTGAAATACAGCATATTGTGCTAAGTCCTATATTTCAAAGAAAGTTAAAATAAAAACATAAAGTAAACAAAGCAATTGAGGAGGAAAATCAAATGAAGAAGACAATAAAGAATAATATTAAGTTACTTATATACATAGCCACGCTGGTCATATTACTGTTATCAGCTTGTACGAGTCAGTCGGAAACGGATAATAAAGAGAGTGTAAAAACAGAAGCTAAGAAAAGTAAAAAGAAATCATCAAAGAAGAAAAAGAAAAATAAAAAAGAGTCTGAAAAAGCAACGACCAAGGAAACAACTGAAACAACACCTGAATATACAATGCAAGAAATAGAAAGAGATTTCCAAGTCGAAAACTTTCAAGAAGCGGATGAAGAAGATATATTTTCTACAACAACCGGATATCAAATCGGCGATGATCCATCAACCAGAAAAGTTATTTCATCAGGAAGATTTGATCCGAGAGCAGCTAGAGCAGGTGTTTTATGGGAAAAAGACGGCTTGCTTTTACTTGTAGGTTTTAAAGATGATTATGATGCCGCTTCTGAAGAAGCAAAGAACAATTTTTTAAATGCTATAGGAGGAGAAGGCTCAGACGGATATAAAGTGTGTATGGGTGGCATCAGTGTATTGGATCTGCCTGTAAAAGAGCTTAATACCCATATAAAAACTATAACGGATGCATACAACGAATATATTAATTCGGGAGAAGATATTGATTTCAGGTACGAAATTAAAAAATATATCGAGGAGAATTAGTAGTGAAGAAAATATTTAAGGTGTGAGCTGCTTTGAGCATAGTTATAAATTGAGTACCAGTGCATAGTATCATTGATATTTAACCTTATTATTGCTTTGTTAATGCAGGGCAACAAATGTATAATAAAGAGATTTTGAGGTCTATCCTAATATTACTGATATAAATTAAAAGTCAATGATACATTACACCGGTAAAAAGTAGCCATGCCTGAAATATACTGCTTTATATAATCGTTGAAACAGTAAAGCAGTATATATTATGTAAGTATATGGTATACATTTTTATGAAAAATATAGTTTATATTAAGTCCAGAGTAAAAAATATATAGGGGTAGAAGTGGATGAAAAAACTAATAAAGATAATGAGTATTTGTTCAATCTTATTATTAATGTCATGCAACAAGAAAGTAGACAATACTGTATTAAATAAAGAACATCTATTTGTTCGTAAGTTCACTAACGAAAATAATTACTATAGCAGTAATTATGCAAAGGAAGGTAATGATTACTATTATATAAATATTAAGCATGAAGAAATAAGTAAAAATTTTGAAATGAAGAGCATACCTTCAAAATATATTGTAGGTATTGATGCGGAATATGAAGTTTTAGTGGCGTTACATGATATAGAGGAATATGTAGAGTATCTACCTATACCTGATATAAAAAAGATTATAATGAGTTTATATGATATAGAAAGCGGAGAGTTGAAGGAAACTATAGATTTAAAGGAAATATTGGGTAACTATGGAAAAAGTATAAAATATTTAAATTATCAGTCTTATGATGTATTGCTTATAGATGAAGACCCTTATGTAAAAATACTGGTAAGAGATAATTATCATTTACCAAAAGATATCAATGATAAATTCCCTTATAATGAAAGGCAGTTATATATAAATTTATTAACAAAACAGTGTATCGAGGCAGATGACATACCGAGTGAGTTGAAAGTGAATGAGGATCGAAATATGAAATTTTTAACAGGATATCTTTCTTTTGCCAAACAGAAGTTTTTTGTATCGGTTTATGATTGCTGGGAAGGTGTTGTGGAAGCGTCAGCAGATATAGATAATATCAATAATAATTATAAGAAATTATATGAAAAGTTTCCGGATCTGAAAGAAAAGATTGATAAATTAAAGAGAGATAAAAAGGATGCAGAATTGGTTATAGTACTAACCGGTAGTTCAAGCTATGAAGAACTGGCTGAATTATTAAAAGAAGATGGTCAGGAAGACATATTTAAAGATATTGTTATAAAAAGTGGGGATTCCGTAGACGGTATGGAACATCAGATACATAGCTTTGATGATTGGAGGAAGTATTACAGAGTAGACGAGGTCGAAGGGATCAAGTCAAGTCCGATAATTCCAAGAGAGTAAAAGTATATATAGCCGAAACATATACCTTTAGGAGAGTTAAAATGAGTAAAAAATTTAAGGTCATAACTGTATTTGTAATGACTGTATTGGCAGCAGTTCTTCTATCTTCGTGCAAAGAAAGCAAGAAAGATTGGAAGGAAAAGTACAAAGAAGAAGGTAAAATAAACACTAGGACATACAAAAGCAATTATTATAACAGTGGTTTTGAAAAAGCCGGAGACGATTATTATTATATCAATCTTTTAGGGGATGATAAGGATACTATATACGCAGCAGTAAGTATTCCTTCAAAATATATTGTTGATATAGATGCAAGTTATCAATTCTTAGAATTCAGTGAATATGATGCTTACTTATATGTAAAGATGGAATTTGAAAAGCCGGTTATAGATAACTTAACTGTAAAACTGTACGATATAGGAAGTGATGAGCTGATAAAAACCATAGATGTGAAGCAGATAATATCTGATAATGTAGGTAAAGCTTTTATAGCCAAGGCACCGTTTAGAACAGTAGCTATAGCCGGAAAGACATATTTCGGAGTAGACCTGTTTCATATATCTTCTATAGAGGTGTTTTATAATAATCCTGAAAATTTATTAACAAAGAATACGATATACATAGACCTTGATACCGAAGAAGTGGTTTTTAAAGATAGTATGACTACTGACTGGTTGCTTGCAAGAAGCAGATACTTAGATATATTTTCCTTGAAATTCCTACAAGACAATATGCAATCCGCCCCCTTTATAACCTCCATGTACTACTGGCAGGACTGTGTAAAGCTCTCATTTACCACAGACAAACTTCCTAAAAATGCCAAGCTTTATGAAAAGTTCCCCGACCTAAAGCAAAAGTTGGAAGAATTAAACGGACAAAAGGCACGACTTGAAGTTGTACTTACGGGGAATCCCGGTTATGAAGATATCATGGAACTTATTATGGAAGACGGGAGAGAGGTTGTATTTAACAACATAACTATATCGGCAGAAGATTCTGTAGACGGAATTGAGTATGAAGTGCATAGTTTTGATGATTGGAGGCAGTATTATAGGTTGGATGAGGTGGATATGTCCTTGGTAAGTCCGATATTTCCAAGAGAAACTGATTAGAAGATAATTACTTATAAAAATAATTCTAAAAAAGGAGTTGTCGCATTAAAGAAAACATCACAGTATATTATTTAACAATATTTAGTGTGTTTTACTGTTAAGGTGACAGCTTTTTTTTAATAAGTTTTTTATCAGACTGCAAAGGGGAGGTGTTATGAAAAGAAGTTTAAGTAGTTTTATGCATTATAAGCCTACTTTTGAAGGAATGATTTGTGAGACATTGACTCAATAGATGGGAAAGAATATAAAGTTCACAGTGCCAAGGAATGGTATTAATATTATAAAGACTATAAACCTGAAGATTCGATTTCGGAGTGGATAAGCCCTACCTTACCAAGAGAACCCAAGTGCTGATAACATAAATAATATAAGAAAATTTTTACAGCATTACAGTATATATAATCAAGTGCCGCTCTTGACATTTATGAAGTTATTTTATACAATTAGTAGAAAAGATAACACATGGATATATAAAAAATAGATATAAGATATTTCCGGTTACAAAATGAATACTGATAAAATAATATAAAAAATAAATGCCAAAGTATGAAGTATTTAATATAAAGCCACATAAACAACAAATATTTTTAGTTGTTTGAAGAAGATAAATGACCTACCTTAATTGTAAGTAATAAATTTATGTATGCATAAGATTTAATTATAAAAAATAAAAAATGCTGTAAAAATATGCAGCAGTAAAAAGGAGGACTTTATGTCAAAGGAATATGATGTAGTAATTAAGAGTAAGGGCATGGGACACGGAGAGGATGATGAGATTCTTCTTGAGAAACTGATGGAAGGTTTCATTCATACGCTTGCAGGCAGAGACAACTTACCTAAGCACCTTATTATGTACGGCTCAGGTGTTCAACTTGCTTGCACAGGCTCTGACAGCATAGAGGATCTTAAAGTACTTGAGGAAAAGGGAGTAAAGGTGCTTTCTTGTGGTATATGTCTTGATCACTATGAGTTAAAAGATGAACTTAAAGTAGGTGGAACTACAACAATGTCAGAAGTTATAGATATAATGACTAATAGTGATCTAGTAGTTGAACCATAATAATGTTATAAGGCTAGTTGATATAATGAATGAATCACGAGAGATTAACGGAAAGGTGATAAC
>CAJPUK010000131.1 GCA_905373785.1 uncultured Johnsonella sp.
CAGCTTCATTTACCAAAGTTATAAGATGCTCAAGTCTCATAACTCCGCCGTCTCTCGTCTTAAAAGGCTTTCCGTCACTTCCGTTCATAGTACCGAAACCTATAAAACTTAATCTATGTTCAGGCTTTACTATATTAGCCTTTCTTGCTACCCTGAAAAATTGTGTATAGTGGAGTTCCTGCCTTTTGTCCGCTACATATATGTAGGCATCCGGATCGTATAACATTTCCCTTTCTATAAGTGTAGCAAGGTCGGAAGTTGCATAAAGTGCAGCTCCGTCAGACTTCCTTATAATACAGGGCGGAAGCTCCTTAGTATCGCCCTCCTCACCTATATCCACTACCAAGGCTCCGTCTGAAATATAAGCAATTTTTCTTTCTTCCAAATCTTTGCAAAGATCTTCTATGTACTTTTGAACATCCGACTCTCCCTTCCAAAGCTCAAAATGCACATCCAGATTATCATAGTTTTTCTTAAGATCTGCTTTGGAAATCCTCATTATATGCTCCCATATTGCAATATATGGTGCATATCCGCTTTGAAGTTTAAGTGTGTTCTCCTGTGCCTTATCTCTAAATTCCTTATCTTCTTTTGATCTTGCCGAAGCCTTCGGATATATTTCTTCAAGCTCTTCCAAGCTAAAGGGGGCTTCCTTTGGATACTGCGAATTATAATTCTCATCAAAATACACCAAATCCGGCTTATCACACTTTAGCTGCTCTATAATAAGCCCCATTTGTAAGCCCCAGTCTCCAAGATGCACATCTCCTATCATTTCATTACCGAAATAAGCTCCCAGTCTTTTAATACTTTCTCCTATTATCGCAGAACGAAGATGCCCTACGTGAAGGGGCTTTGCTACATTGGCACCGCCGTAGTCCACTATTATCTTATCTTTCCTATCTGTTATATTTATACCGAATTTTTCTTCCTTTGACATACTTTGTAAGTAGCCTGAAAGAAATTCATCGGATAAAGACATATTGATAAATCCGGGAGGAACCGCTTCAAGCTTTGAAAATGCCTTATCTTCTTTTAATTTTTCAACAACCTCAAGCGCTATATCAAGCGGCTTTTTTTTATAAAGCTTTGCAAGGCTCATAGCACCGTTACACTGAAACTCACATAGATCCGGTCTGTTAGATACACCGACTATTGCGTATGATTTGTCATAAGATGCTTTTTCAAAAACAGCCTCAAACTTTTTTATTAACACTTCCAGTATACTTTCCATTTTATCTGTTAAAATCTCCTTATTTCACTTATATTCTTAATTTGCGTTTAAATAAAAGGTTGTTATAAAGTCTTTATAAGCAGGTTCAAGCGATATATACGCTTACTCCCTCTTCTAAAAGATACTTTATAACAACCTTATAAAGCATTGATACCTATGCTCTTGACAAATACTCACCTGTACGAGTGTCTATCTTGATTTTATCTCCTATATTAACAAATAAAGGTACATATACTACTGCTCCGGTCTCAACTGTAGCAGGCTTTGTAGCTCCCTGAGCGGTATTACCGGCAAATCCCGGCTCTGTTTCGGAAACCTCAAGTTCAACGAATAAAGGAGGTTCTACTGAGAATACATCACCGTTAAATGAGCATATCTTTACCATATCATTCTCTTTAACGAACTTAAGCGCATCGCCGACCTTGTCTTGATTTAATGCTATCTGCTCATAGTTTTCAGTATTCATAAAGTGGAACATCTCTCCGTCAGAATATAAATACTGCATCTCCGCTCTGTCTATTCTAGCCTGTGGGAACTTTTCCGTAGGTCTGAAAGTTCTTTCAACCACACTTCCTGTTCTTACATTCTTTATCTTTGTACGCACAAAAGCAGCACCCTTGCCGGGTTTTACATGCTGAAACTCTACTATCTGATACACCTGTCCTTCTTCTATCTCAAGTGTAATGCCGTTTCTAAAATCACCTGCTGAAATCATATTTATTCCTCCTAGAAATTCACAATCGATTATATTTTATAACAAAACGGCTATATACGCAATACACTTTAAAAACTTGAAATCAGATGAAGTTGGAAACACTCCTTATTTCAATCATACTCGCAGTACTAAACGCTACAAAGATTAAAATAAGGAGTGTTTCTTTAAAAGTAATAACTGTTTTATGTATCTAAATACGAGGGATTTTACGCCTCTCTCTACCTGTACCTTAACAAAATAAACTGTTTAATCTTTAATTCCTTTTGGCAGTCTTCCTATTCTGGCGTTTCTTCCATACTTTTTAACTGCATAAATATATGCTTCGAGATTACTTAGCGGTGTTTTTATAGGAACATCGCAACCTGTATGGAGTAGGTAACCTTTCGGTGAGTCCGCAGCCTTTATTATACAGTTTTTCACCGCCTCTATCACATCATCCACTGTTCCCAGATTCATGACTTCAACCGGTGCTATATTCCCTATTATAAGCATCTTATCACCCAGTACTTCCTTAAGCTCTCCTATGTCTTCAACATTATCAACGCTGTAGCCCGATATATTGAGCCTTCCAAGATCCTCCCACAGTTCCTTTGACTTTCCGCATATATGGCATACCGGTTTATTTCCCGTTATTTCATACACTGCATTTACCAGTCTCTCCTGATAGGGAAATGCATATTCATCATACATTTTTTTACTTATCAAAGCACCGCTGGCAACCGGATCTCCGAAAGAAAAGCTTACGCTGCCGAATTCCTTTGTAAACGCCTCAACCCATTTAATACAACAATCCAAAGCAAGCTCAATAAGTCTATGCAGATTTTCCTTATTTTTTCTCATATCCTTAAGTATAAGCTCCACCGGGCGTATGGACTGTGCAGCAGATAAAGGACCGTTTGTAGAAGTTGAAATAGGTAAATCAGGATACCTGTCCTTTATTCTTTTCGCAAGCTCAAGTCTTGATTTTAAGAACTCATTTTTATAGGGATCAAATTCTATAAGTTTATCAAAATCCTTGTAATCTTTTAATACATGCTCCTTTATACAAGGAATACCTCTTTCAGGGAATTGTAGTGTAGTTCCGAGTGCTCTTCCGACAGATCTTAAATCAAGACCTACCGAAATGCCCTTAAGCCCAAACATCAGCTCTTTTTGTTTTACAACCTCTGCAAATACTTCAAAATCGTTATTAAGTTGCAAGGTCGTATATCCGAGTATCTCAGCAAGGGGAAGTTCCACATCCATCAAATTATAGGGAAGATGGTCAACTTCCTCACCTTTTAAGTAGGCACTCATTCTTTCAACGGAAGTCATTTCAGACTTCATAGACGAGAGTTCTTTTTTTATCTGCTCATACTCCATACTTACCTCCTTTAGAATAGAGGAACTTTAGTCTTTTCTGTCTTGGTCTCGATATATTCCTTAACTTCCTTGCTTGTTAAAGCCGCCTCTAAATCCTTAGCCCATGGCTTTTCTTCTTTTATAACAAGCTGTATTCCTTCTTCCTGAGCATAAGCAATTGCAGAAGCCGCATCCCTTCCGGTTTCCCTCATAACATCAGACATTACAACCGCCATATCTGTATCATCAACTGCATTTGCAAGATTCAATCTCTCCATCTCTACAAACTTAAGATTCTTAGGATTTTCCTTTATATCAATTGTACTTGGCTCCGCTACACTCTCATCAAGTGTTATAAGACCTTCTTTTGCCAATAACTTAAGTGCAATAGCTCTGTTTGAAACATCATTTGACAAGGCAACTGTCATACCGTCAGTTACTTCAGATACACTCTTTACCTTATTGGAGTATAGACCGATCTGGAAAGCAAATACTTCTTTACCATAGGTTATAAGCTTGGCATTATTTGACTCATTAAAGTTATCCATATAACTCTTATACTGATGGAAGGTTCCGTCTATACTTCCTTCCCATGTAGCTATATCAGGTGTTACCGCATCATCAAACACCTTCATCTCAACCTCATACTCTGTATTTGACTTGTTGAATACATCCATAGCAACTTCCAGCACATCCTTACATATAGCGGAAGTACCTATAACTACCTTTTGCTTTTCTCCTGCTGCCTTTGCTCCTTCACTTGCAGCTCCACTTGACACTGCATCCGACTGTGCAGCCTCACTTACACTGCTTTGTGCACTTGAAGACTCCTTAGATCCACTTGAACATCCTACGCTTAAAAGCATCGCTAATGCAAGGCTTCCCAATAAACAAAATTTTTTCATTTTGCCTCCTTAAAATATTTATTTTTTTTAAGTTATAGTTTTATAACCCTTTGTTGCTATTTTAATATTTTATATATAACCTGCCCTATCATTTGAATAATTGCAGTAAGTAAAACTAAAAGTATTACCGTTGTAAACATTATCGTATCATTAAAACTTTGATAGCCGTATGTAAGCCCTACCGCTCCAAGTCCTCCGGCTCCTACAGCTCCTGCCATGGCGGTGAGTCCCAGTATCGTTATAGAAGCAAGAGTAATATCCATAACAAGACTCGGTACAGCTTCTTTGATTATTACTCCGAACATTATTTGCATATCTGAGGCTCCGAATGATTTGGCAGCTTCTATGATGCTCGGATCAACTTTTTTAAAGCTGTTTTCAAACAGCCTTGCTATAAAAGGTGCGGATGCCACACTTAACGGTATGACCGCCGCTGTCTCGCCTATGGAAGTTTTTAGTATAAGCCTTGTTAAAGGTATAATTGACACTGCCAATATGATAAAGGGCACCGAGCGTAAAATATTTATTATTACATCCAGTATACCGTATACCGCCTTATTCGGCTTTAGACCGTCATTTCCGGTATAAACAAGTACTATGGCAAGCACAAAGGCTATGCTTACAGAGATCACTATGGAAAGTACAGTCATATATGCAGTTTGTCCGAGTGCAGGCAGTATTATCTTGCTCCATATCTTATCTACATTATTCCCCATGAACATACCTCCACTCTATGTTTTTGTTCTCAAGATAATTAATAACCTTTTCCTTATCTTCCTTGTCAATATTTATAATAAATGAGCCTAAAAGCTTATCACCATAGTCATCAAGCCCACCCCAGACTAAAGAAAACACCACTTTGGTCTCCTTTGTAAGTTCCGATAACGCCTTACTGTTTTGATTATCTTTTCTTCTGATTATTTCCAGCTCTATACCGCTTTCACTTTGCTTTCTTTGTGCGTTCTTTCCAAGAAGTTCATACAGTACCGGCGGTCTGTCGATAAATATATCCTCTACTCTTCCTGCTGTGGCTATTTTACCGCCGCTCATTATTACCGCATTATTACAAATTCTTTTTAGGACTTCCATTTGATGCGTTACAACTACTATGGTTACATTTAGATCCTTGTTTATCTTTTTTAATAAATCAAGTATTGAGCCTGTAATATTAGGATCAAGTGCAGAGGTCGCCTCATCACACAGAAGTATCTTAGGTTCCATAGACAAAGCTCTGGCTATAGCAACTCTTTGCTTTTGACCACCGCTAAGTTCTCTCGGCTTAGATGAGAGCTTATCCGAAAGTTCTACCAAACCTGCAAGCTCCCTAACTCTTTTATCTATATCAGTCTTTGAATAGCCCCAGCACTTCATAGGAAAGGCTATATTGTTGTATACATTATCCCTTTCCAAGAGTGAAAAGTGTTGGAATATCATTCCTATGTTTTTTCTGAATTGTCTTATTTCTGTTTTCGGTATGTCCTTTACTTCAATGCCGTTTACCTTTAAGCTGCCCTCGTCAAACTTTTCAAGTCCGTTTATGCATCTTAGAAGAGTTGATTTACCCGCACCGCTTACTCCCATTAAACCGAATATGTCATTTTCTTCTATGGTAAATGTTATATCCTCAAGGACGTTTAGACCGTCAAAGCTTTTTTTCAAACCCTTTATCTCTATCATAAGATTCCCCATAATAATCAAATAATATATTTTT
>CAJPUK010000132.1 GCA_905373785.1 uncultured Johnsonella sp.
AAGGTTGGAAGGTTTAGTGGAATGATTTGATATGCAATTTTCAAGGTATGATAAAATTGTAAAGTATAAAAAAATGCTTTACAGGAAAGAAGATATATGCTATAATAGCCTTTGTTGGTGAAAATATAATATATGCGCGAGTGGCTCAGTTGGTGGAGCACGACCTTGCCAAGGTCGGGGTCGCGGGTTCGAGTCCCGTCTCGCGCTCTTAAAAAGTCTTGAAGTTCAAGGCTTTTTTATTTTTTGTGTCTGGTTTGGTGTACGGTTTAGGGTTATTTTATCTATATGATCAAAAGTTTTTGCGGTAAATTTTTCCATGGTTTGATGTTGGTTCTGGTTATTAACTTGATTTTGATTGTTATCCATTATTTGTTGCTCTTTTCCATTTTCAGTGTGTCCCACTTGATACTTCCATTTTCATAGGTGTCGCCTGTCACGCACCTTTTAAAGCCTTATCGTGTTTGGACATTAAAAAAGAATGCCTATGCGCTCTTGGTTTGCTTAGTTTCTATTTTTTCTACAACTTTATACTCATTAATAAGCACCTTAAATCTTTCCTTTGTAACTTCCAATATATCTTCGGCACTTCTTAGAATGTTTCCCCGCTGTAGAGTCATAGAAGTTACTTATGACCTTTACTTTTATAGTAATCACCCCTTTCTGTGTATTAAAAAAGCACCTTATACTTCATAAAGTACTTTAATCATCATCAATAATATGTATTCTTATCATCACCCATATACTCTTCTCCTGTAACCTCCCAATAGGTTTTGCCTGTCCTAATGCACTCTTCAAGAATTTCTATCCATTCCTCTAATAACCATGTAGACGATTCTGTAATAAGTTCATTTCCTATTTTTTCTCTATATTCTTGAACAAGTTGTCCAAATTTTTCAACTTCTGGATCAACTTTAATACTATCTCCTTTTAATATAAAATCGGGTATCATGTCTTATCTCCTCCAAGCAGTTTCATAAACTCATTGTAGGCTGTAGGGAAAAAATCTTTTATATATTGAAGTTTTTGAACATCATTTCTTGCTGTTGCTTCAAAAAAATGTGCAAAGGCTTTCTTTTTTAATCTATCTCAAGTCCAATAACCCTCTTCAAAATGTCCCCACGGTTCTACACAAGCATTGTCTGTTATACCGCCTACTATATCAGATATTGAATGCAAGTAAGAATCTCTAGCTAAATGCGAACTTATAAGTTTATACGCTTCTTCTTGGTTGACATTATACCTATCCTGTATAATTTTTTCAAGACTGTGAAAGTCATTATATAGTGCCTGTTCAAAGTACTTGCTCCTATCAGTCAATGATTCTAAGGCGTCTATATGATGGCCGAGTTCGTGAAATGTTGACTTAAATTTGCCTAATCTATTCATTGAATCCTTGCCCAAATTTATGAAAATACCTTATATTTCATAGTTAGCAAAGATAATTCTATCCATATTACAGTTTATTATATCTTTAACTATAGGATTTGCATTTTCTATTATACCTAAGATCTTCTATCTGTTTTTGCATTACTTTTTTAACTTGATCCCAAGCACCTATAAGAATACTCTGAACAAAATCTTCAGGCATATCTTGTATAAGTGTATCTTTAGGGAAATACCCCTTTACAAAGCAAGCATATAAAGAATTTATTGTGGGAAATATTGAATTATTGGATTTAATTAATGATGCAAAAGACTTATTTGAAAGTAAGGGGGGAAGAGTTAAGTGTACAACGATAATCAGTTCGTTAGCAGATTATGCATTGGGTGCAGGTTTTTTCATGGGCTTGGGTGCGATGCTGGCTATGAGTGCCACATGGCCTTTGGCAGCACTACTTGTGTTATTTCCGATGTGTTCGGTTTTTACAGGTATTGATTCAAGATCCTATTCTATATTGGTGTATAATTTAGGAGATAGAAGAACAGATTATCTGTTAAGTACTTATGTCAATGTAGAGAAAAATCATTTTTGTTTGCTAACTGATGAAGATGAGTAAAAACAAGTGTGTTTATAAATAAATTAATATTTTATTTTGGAGGGAAACAATGAAACTAAGAAAAATATTTTATATAGCTATAAGTAGTACATTATTGGCAGCTTTATCAACTTGTATATATCCTGAGGTATCAAAGGTAGAGATTTATGCAGCAGAGTATTCTGATAATTGGAAACTGAATTCCGATAATAATTGGGAGTATTATAAAAATGGTAACAAGTTAATAAGTACCTGGGTGCAGGATAATAATAATTGCTATCTTTTTGATAAAGACGGAGTAATGAGAGTAGGTTTATATGAATCCTATGGAAAATATTATTTACTTGATGATGTAAGAGAAACGGGAACTTATGGAAAGCTATTAAAGAATGGCGGAACATATAAGGGTATTAATATATCTGCTGATACTTCTTCAGAATATGAGGGAGCCTTAAATGAAGATACATTAAACCGTTTATCCGGTGTTGGGTTAAGTAAAAACAGTGCAGCTAATGTCACGAAATCGGGTGATCGTAATAATGTCCTTCTCCTGCCGTTAAGTAAAAACAGTGCAGCTAATGTCACCGGAACTGCTCATAATACAAATGATGTAAATAAGCAGCAAGCAAAGGGTGTTTGGGATTTAAGTCAATATGCCGGTTTCAGTGATGGAATATTTCCTCCCGAATTAATTACTGAGAGAAAGGGAGGTAATATAATAGCTAATATTTATCAAGATGGAAAATACTATCTCATAGGAAACGACGGTAAGAAGTATCAGCAGATATCACAATTATGTCCTTCCAGATTTTTCTCCAGTGCAGAGGAATTTTTAGCTTCGGATTGGGCTAAGTATCTTAATACAGGAGAGGTGGCACCGGATGGTTGTATATATTATAGCGGCAATTATGATGGAGGACCTGTTATATTTGCTGATGGTACTGAACCGGAAGAAGATGTTGGTCCTGTAGGGTTTGGTGATTTTTTTAATGTTTTTTCTTATGTTAGTAGAGGAGCCAGATAATACAGTAGATGATTCAAAAAATTACTAAAATAATTTTAATAAAACAAATTACTGACTCAAATTTCCAATACCCTTAAGGCATTATAAATATTGAGTTTTCAATACACTGGTCTTATTTTGGTATAGAAAGTTTGAGTCATTAAGAAAATATTTATTTAAAAACTCTTGTAAGTATTGTTGAGCTGACAGTCAGTCTAAGATTCTAATGTTTAGGTTAAATGTAAGTTTTTATTTACTGAAATATTCACAAATACCGTATACTTGCTTAACCTATGGATTAAAATAACAAGTTGTGTGCTATTTTAATAAATTAGATGGACTTGCAAAACTGATACATGTTAAAACAGTACCTATAAGAGTTTTTATTAATTGACAATATCAATACCCTAATGATAAACTCAAGCTATAACTTACTGTCATATAATAGTATAGTTACAAGGCTAATCTAAACTAACTGCATTGACATATTTATATAAGGTAATCAGTTAAGAAACTTAAAAAATAAGTTTAATTTATAGGAGGTTGATATGAAGGTTGTATTGATTAACGGCAGCAGAAGAGAACAAGGTTGTACTTACACTTCTCTTATGGAAATATCAAAGGTACTCAAATCAGAAGGTATAGATACTGAATTATTTTTTTTAGGTGTAAAGGTTATTGACGGTCATATAAGTGAACTGCTTGATAAGGTTGAGGAGGCTATGAAGGATGCGGACGGTATAATAATAGGTTCACCTGTATACTTTGCTTCTCCTACCGGAGAACTTATAAGTTTTCTTGACAGGCTGTTTATGAAGGCAAATGCAAGCCTTAAGTTTAAGCCGGCAGCAGCTATAACTACAGCCAGAAGAGCCGGTACTACAGCTACCCTTGATGTGATTCACAAGTACTTTTTGTATAATCAAATGCCTATAGTGTCTTCAAGATATTGGAGTATGGCATTTGGAAACAGTCCCGAGGAAGTAGTGAGGGACGAAGAGGGAATGCAGATCATGCAAACTGTTGGTAAAAATATGGCATGGATTGTAAAGAGTATAGCAGCAGGTAAGGCGGCAGGTGTAAAGCAGCCGGTGGCAGAGCCGAGAATCTCAACTAACTTTATCAGATAATAAAACAATGATTGACCGAGTTCTAAAAGCCCGGTCAATCATTGTTTAAGCAAAACTTATCGGCTTGCTTTTCTTAGGTCTTAAAGATATTGCTGCTCCTATAGCTCCGGCATATCTGCCTAGGGGATGGGTGTGAATCTTTTTACCTATTTTTTCAGACATCAGTTCTATAAAATAGGGAGTATAGCTTAATCCTCCGGTAAGCATTACTTCACCTTGAAAGCCATGTCTTTTGGCAAGGTTTATGACCTTGTTGGCTACCGAGTCGATAACTCCGGCGGCTATATTTTCTCTTTTTTCTCCCGAGCCTATATAACTTATGACCTCAGACTCGGCAAATACCGTACACATAGAACTTATGGATAAAGCCTCGCCCTTTGCGGCAAGAGCGTATAACTCTTCAAAGTCGGTTCCGAGCCTATTAGCCATGACCTCTATAAATTTACCCGTGCCGGCAGCGCATTTATCATTCATCAAAAAGTCCTTGACCATACCGCCTTCCAAACTGATAATTTTAGTATCCTGACCGCCTATGTCTATCACGGTTCCGTCTTCAGCAAACAGTGCATAAGCCCCCTTGGCATGGCAGCTTATTTCGGTAATCACCTTATCTGCGTACTCTACGCATACCCTGCCGTAACCTGTAGCGGCACAGGACATATTATCGGACAATCCATCTTCTTTAAGTTTTTGCATAATTGTACCGGCAGTTTCTTTGCTGTTCCAACCTGTAGGTATACAAAAAGAATCAATAAGTTTTTCGTCATCAATAACCACCACCTTGGAGGCGGTAGAACCTATGTCTATACCTATATAATATTGTTTATTCATTTGCTTAAATAAATCCTCTCATTTATATGGCTATAGTTTCCAGGAAGGCTTCAAGTCTGGTATTGATTTGACCCACATCAGCCTTGGAATAGTCGGTCTCTATCTTGATATAAGGTATAGCCTTGGCAACCACTGCCTTTTTGACATTGTAAGACTCTATGGAGAAAGTATGGCAGGCTTGAAGTATAATTTCAAGAACTCCGTCCACCTCATACTCATCTATCATATCGCTTATGAATCTAAGTCTGCTGTTATTGGGACTCATAACTGAGCAATTGATATTGAGGTATTTTTTTGCAAGAGCCTTGGCAACAGGTAAGGCAATGTCAACTTTTTCAATCTTTTCTCTGTTGCTGTTGCAGGTATCAAATGCGACTACATCCGCACCCAGTTCCTCCAAAACTTTTATGGTTTTGTCTCTTACGCCGCCGTTAGGACAGCCGGTTATCAAAATTCTGGGTTTTCTTGCTACCTTTCCTTTGTAGTTTTTCTCCCAATCCGACTTGACTTCGGCAATTCTTTGTCTTATTTGATTACAGCGTTCTTCCATATCCGGTATAAAACTTAAGGCATCAAGTTTTGTACCAAGCTCATAGCCGGAAATGGGAGATGGATTTAACTTGCTAAGCTCAAGATATTCAAGTACCAAATCTCTTTCGGCATTTTTTTGCACAATAGCTTTTTTAACATCTTCTTCACTGATACTTATACCGTAAAAGTCTTCAAGCTTTTTCCAAAACTTATATATTTCCTGCTCCCACATATTAAGGACTATTTCATCTCTTGCAGAGGGTAGTTGCATAACGTAGGTCTCTTTTAATTCATTGAGAAGTTCAAACATCTTCTTTTTACCGTCACAGGTAGTCTCACCTACTATAAAGTCTGAAAAGTAGAAGTAGGGGCAGGTGTCGGTAAGAGCAAAGCCGTAACTTGCCTTAATTAAAGGACAAAGATTAG
>CAJPUK010000133.1 GCA_905373785.1 uncultured Johnsonella sp.
TACTGAAATATTCAGCTTTTTGAATCTTTCTTTTTCCTACGATAGACAAAAATTCCTTGATGTCCCCGAAATACAGGTGCCTTATGGGGCGGTTGTCGGTATCTTAGGGCATAACGGAGCAGGAAAGTCAACTCTTGCAAACTCTATCTGCGGACTTGAAAGGAAGACGAAAGGAAGCCTTAATTACAAAGGTAAAACCCTTACTCCAAAGTACCGGAAAAATATAAGTTATATGGTTATGCAGGATGTAAATCATCAGCTGTTTACAGAAACCGTGTTGGATGAGATTCTTCTTAGTATGGATGAAGATGGCAAGACCGCCCAAGATAAAGCAAAAGAGATCCTTAAAGAACTAAACCTTTATGAATTGTCAAAGCTGCATCCGCTGTCTCTTTCAGGAGGACAAAAACAAAGAGTGGCAATCGGCAGTGCTATAGCCGGTGACAAAGAATTGCTGATCTTTGATGAACCGACAAGCGGATTGGATTATAGACATATGTTGGCAGTTTCTAAACTCATGAAACGCTTAAGCCAAGAAGGAAGAACTGTGTTTATCATAACTCATGATCCTGAGCTTTTGCAAGAATGTTGTGATTACCTGCTTTTTATGGAGAATGGAAAGCTTTTATGGAGCGGAGACCGGACAAAAGAAAATACTGAACGGTTAAATGCATTCTTTGGGGCAGAAAAGGCATATTAAGTAAAAAATCATTTCTAAAAACTCAAACTTCCCGTAGCGTTAATGTATTGTAAACATTAAATTTTTAATGTGCTGATTACATTTTCGGTATGAGAAGTTTGAGGTTAAACAATAAATTATTTCAAAGCCTTATTTACAAAGTATTCAAAAAGTTGCCTTGTATTCTCATAGGATTTGAAAATCATTTCGGGATGCCACTGTACTCCGAAGTAGCAATCCATCTTGGTTGACTCAATAGCTTCTATAAGCCCGTCAGAAGAAGCGGCACTTACGACAAAGTCATCAGCTAATTTATCTATAGCTTGATGGTGGAAGGTATTTACCATAATCTTAGGCTGTTTGAATACATTTCTAAGTATAGTATTTTTTCTTATCTCCACATAATGGGTAAGCATAGAAGGATCATGACCTTGAGAATGTTTTAACAGCCTTGAATTTTCCATGTAGTCAAGGTCTTGGTATAAAGTACCGCCCTCGAATACATTTATAAGCTGCAAACCTCTGCATATACCCATAATAGCAATATTCTTTGCCTTGGCTTCTTCAAGTAAAATAAATTCGTACTCATCACGCTTATCTGATATTATTCCAAGTTTTGGAAGAGGTTCCTGCCCGTATCTGTGCGGGTCAACATCCTGTCCTCCGCTTAAAATCAAACCGTCCAAAAGTGAAACCTGATGCTTGATGGCTTCCTTATCCAAAGTCAAAGGAATAACCAAAGGAGTTGCACCGCAAGCGATAATTGCATCTATATAATCTTTGTTGACATAAGCCCTTTCATATCCGGGAAACAGACCGTCATGGTCTATGATTAAACTTGAAGAAATACCTATAATTGCTCGTTTTTTCATTCTGTCCTCACTTAATGTGTTTTTTATTATTTTATATTAATAAAATTATATTTTTATAGGATGCAGTATATCGGTAGTAGTTCGGTATAGAATTAATAACTTACTGTCATTTATATAATGCTCGTTTTTTATAAAGCTATGCCTTAGGCTTACTATTTAAAAAATATTCCTTATTTCAATTTTGGTAGCGTTCAGTACTGCCGATAGCCTGACAAAACAGTTGTTCATTAATTACATTTTATAAAATAATTTACAATTTTTTAATTTAGATAATTTTTAGATAAGATATATTGGTTGATTTAAATAAAAAACAATATTATAAAAAAATAAATAATACATATATTATAAAAGATTATTTTTTACTTGACAAGAAGTTGTGATATGTTAAAATGAGGGTGTCGCTAAGAATAATATATTTTTTCAGTGAAATATATTATTTTCTGTATTATTCTATTTATCTATTTAGGAGGACATATCTATGGACAATCAAATTCGTATTACACCGGAAACTATGCATTCAAGAGGTAATGAATTTACCACTGCAAGGGAAGAATTCAATGCGGTCAGAGATACTATGACCAAGCTTATAGCCACATTGCAGGAAGAGTGGGAGGGAAATGCCAGCAGAAAATTTGCCGAGCAGTATGAGTCATTATCTCCCGCATTCAACAACATGAATGACCTTATAGCTACTATAGCTCAACAATGTCATGACGTAGCAGATGCTATGCAGACCTTGGATGATGATATAGCAAGCAAATTTGCATAGGCAACTTGATTAAAACTATTGTAAGTAAAGAGTATTTAAGTCTAAGTACCGGTGCAGTATTCAAAAAACTTAAGCAATTTGTTGTGAATTTTATAAATCTAAGGTACTAAAAGCAGAGTCATAAGCTGACTTGATATCTTGTAAAAGAAAGCATGATTACTTAGCTTAGCGAAAAGATGCTGCACCTTGCTTGCGATAGTTTTATATCATATTTTTAACATAATAGATATTGATATGAATAAGTTGATAAGAATTGCGTTTTTATTTATGCTTTCAATCAGCATATTTTCCATAGGAATGTTTTGCGGTACAAAACTAAATAAGGACAATCGAAAAAATGTAATTGAAGAGATAAATAAAAGCTCAGATATAGCTTTGATAAATTTGGATGAGGGCGTGGAAATTGGCGGTAAGAAACTGTATTATGCACAAAGCCTGCTGAATAGTCTAAGCGAGCATCTTAAGTTTACAAGTCTTAATGATGCAAGAATAGGTCTTGAAAACGGTACCTATGCGGCATATATACTGATTCCGAGCACATTTTCCGTTTCTATAGAAAGTATTAATGAAAAACCTGTAAAAGTTGATTTGGAGTATGAGCTTAGCGATAAGTTGGCTCCTGAATTAAAAGCAGGTGTAGTAAAGAACATAGAAGATTTTAAGTCAAAACTCAGTAATGATATAAGTTACATATATATAAGTGCAGTTATGGAGGAGTTTCATAACGCACAAGATAATTCCAAGTTTGTACTTGACAATGATAAAGAGGAACTTGACGGTATATCATTGATTAAAGTAAGAGATATGGTAACTTCTATAGACTTTCCTGAAATAGAGTTTGTCGAATTTGTAAAAAGCAGACTTGATGTAGAGCCTATAGTTTCGGCTAATCTTGATTTGATTAATGTTATGAAGAACAGTTTGCTGGAAAAAATACAACTTGGAAAAGATGATTATGAGAGTGTAAGCAAAGACAAAGACTTACTTAGTGAGGGCAGCAGAGATTTCCTTAATATACTTGGAGGACTTGATATAGAGTCAGATGATAATGGTGAGCCGGTGTATAAAGCCGGTATAGAGAAACTTGCAACACAGGTCAATAAGTATAATACACAGCTTACTAAAAACAGAGATTGGATTTTATCGGAACTGGCAAGTAATTCCAATGCTACAAGAAGTTTGAGTCAAGAACATGTAAACAACAATTTAAGTAATATAAAAAATTCATGGCAAAACAGTATAAACACAGCTTTTAGAGAGGCCGGTCAGAGCATAGAAAGGCTTGTAAGGGGAGTTTTAGAAAATGTACTGGTTATGCAGGAAAGGATCTATGATGAACTTGACCTTTATGTAAAAAGAGAATTTCAAGCTGCACATGAGTATTATAAACAGGAGGCAGGCAGAGAAATAGAAAACTACAAGGTAAGCTTGATAAATGAACTTATTGAAGAAGGTTATATAGATGATGATGAAAACGATCCTATATATGCCATTATAGCAAGCAGCTCCAATGCCGATATAAGAATTGCCACATATTCCAATGCGGAAAACTTTAGCCTTAGAAATGCGGGTGTGGATTTTATAGACAGAAACAGTTTTAATTTACCCGTGCTTAATGCAAATGCCGACTTGGAAGATTCCGAACTTGAAATAAGGGCAAATTTATTTACCATACCCGAGATAAGTTATTTACTCAAAGAAGCAAGTATAGTATTGCCTGAAAATCTGGGTAATTGGTATGGCGGATTTTTGGAAGGAATTGAAAGAATGTATACTATTTCCACTACTGATATAGAAAACACGGTAAAAAACGAGGTGGTCGGAGCAATAAAATCAAAGTCCGGTGTTAAGTATGCGGATCTTAAAGGTATTATGAGCAAGCTTAATAAAAGCTTTGATGACTATCAAAACAGTCTGTATCAATTCGATCCTTTTGTTCATATAGACGTAAGGGTGTTTGAGCAGTCGGCACACAGCATAAACTCTAATGTACAAGATATTGCAAGTAAGAGCGTTGAATATGCAAGTGAACAAAATGAAGAAGTTTATAAAGTAAGGGAGCAAGAAAGCGAGCATACAAAAGCCTTAAGGGAAAATATGGACACTGCCAATAAGAGTACGGAAGAATTGGTTACAAAAGCAATAGATGAGATAAAGTATACCAGACAGTCAAATACAGATGAAAATAAGACCTTACTTGAAGACTTCAATAACAAACTGTCCTACACAAAGGTCGGGAGCATAGCAAATAAAGAAGTGTTTGAATTTATATCCGCTCCGGTGCAAAGCAGTGAATTAAGAAATGTTAAAAAAAATAACTTTGGTAACCTTATAAAAACCGAATCTCCTTATGAGAAGGTCTATATATATGTGATAATAGTATCGGCAGTTATGACTTTAGGTATGGGAATTTGCTTAGGGTTTATGAGGTTTAGAAGGGGGAGAAATGCATGAACAATTATTTGATTCAAGTTTTCGTTACTATGATTCAAGTGGGTGCAAATGTTATACAATTATATCTTTATACAAAGAAATAAGTAGAATTGATGTTGCCATAGATGATGTAGATGATTTAAAAACAGGGTACAATGATATACATGATATGTATTCAGATATAATTAATGAAACTGAAGCAGCACTTTATATAAAAGACGAGAAAATTGTTTCAATAAAAAACAAAGTAACGGAGACGGAAGATAATAATACATCCAATTTAAAAGACTGCATCAATTATTTCAATTTAAGCTTACAAAATAAAGAGCAAAGGGTGTTCAGACTTGAGGAAATAGATGATAAATATCATAGGGAGGATTAGTGTTTTATGAATGCTTCTGAAAATGCCAAAATCAATTATAGCTACAATAAATTAAATAACCTAAAAGACGGATTAAATGAGCAAAGGAATAATTTACAGACTGTAATAAATAGTATAAAGACGATTAATGATAAACTTTGCACAAGTCTTGTAGGTAAAACTAAGACTGCACTTGAAGAAAAAACTAAAGAAATAGAAGATGAACTTAATAAAAAAATAGAAGCCTTAGCTGGTATTATAGATAATGTAAATATTACCAATCAAACCAGCTTAGGAGTTGATATGGATATTGCTAATCAAATGGGAGTTAAGGGTTAGTTAGGAGGATATATGGAAGTTGTGGATATGGATCTTTATTTGGTGCAATCTATTATCGAAGAGTTTGTCAATGTTTATGGTAAGCAATTTGATGAATTGATAAGTTGTATTTCAAAAATCAAACAGTTGGATGATGGAATACTTAAAATGCATTGGTCAGGTGAAGGTAGAGATGCATTTACAGCTAAGATAAATGAATTTGTTGACAGTTTAGAAGGTGTTAAAGCTATGATAAAAACCACTAAGAAAGCAGTTTCCGTACTTGATAAAGATGCTGATGCTTTAATAAAACTAGTTGACTCAATTAAAATCACATATAAAGATGAAATATTATTCATTACATTTTAGA
>CAJPUK010000134.1 GCA_905373785.1 uncultured Johnsonella sp.
TCCGCATCTTTTGCATATTCGGACTTAGCTGCATTTAATTTCTCGTCTGCATCTTTTGCATATTCAGTAACTCTACCCCCGTTATTTTGTGCCGCAAAGCCCGGTTTAGCTGCAAAAACTAAAGGATATATAAGAAGTAGGGCACAAAACAAGGCAAGTTTTTTACTTATTTTATACATAATTCACCTATTCTATAATTATTTTTACTATAAATTTTACCTTGCCATAGTTCTTATCGTTGATTACAAGATCTTGTAAGCTGCTTACAGCAAGCTGATATTCGCCCTTTTGGGCACTTTTTACCTGTTCGAGACTTTTGCCTTCCCACTTTACATTAAGCTTTACTCCGTTATTTTCTCCGCTTAATTTAAGTCCTATAAGTGCATTTTCTTCAAGGTTTACTCCCTCCAATGCCTTATATTTTAATGTTTTATCCGCATACAAGTGTTCATTCAGTATTA
This sequence comes from uncultured Johnsonella sp., assembly GCA_905373785.1. Lineage (GTDB taxonomy): Bacteria > Bacillota > Clostridia > Lachnospirales > Lachnospiraceae > Johnsonella. The sequence goes on from CAJPUK010000134.1 coordinate 462, forward strand.
TAAAGTCTTCGCTCGCATTTTCCGGTGCCTTATCTTCACTACTTTTATCGGGAACACCTTCATTTTCTTTAGGTAAGGTTTCTTTTTTATTATCTTTTGGCTTGTTACCTTGATTTTCTGTATTACCTTCTTGGGGAGTTTTTTTATTATCAGAGCCGTTTCCTTCCTGAGGTTTATTTTCTCCCTCAGAAACTTTACCGTCTTGAGGAGTTCTTTTGTCATCAGAGCCGCTTCCTTCCTGAGGTTTTTTCTCAGGCTTAACTGCACCGTTATCTTGAGGCTTTTCCTTTTCTTCAACTTCTTTATCGCTTTGAGCTTTATTTTCTTTTTGATTATTACTTTTATTACTTCCCGAAGAATTGCTTGATGAAGTATGACTTCTGCCGCTTTTTATTATCTTTGTAACTATCTTTCTCTCCCCGGGTTTATACTCTTCGGGATTTGGCAAAGGACCTACCTTACCGTCTGAACCTACGGAAGTATAGGAGATATTTTTACCAAGGCTTTTTGCCGATTGCAACTTGGAGTTTGAAAGTTGCACCTCAAAGTTTTGGCTTCCCTGTGCAATATAGATCTTACTTATATCCGAGTTTACGATCCTTAACCTTCCGTTACTTGCTTTTGGGTTTATAAGTATGGGAGTTTGTGCCTTAATATTTTCTATAAGTGCATCATTGGCATTTACAACTATAAAAGCCCCGGCGTTATTACTATCATCTGCCTTAAAACTTTGAGAGGTATTGATAACTGCAAGGAAAGTCTCTTTATTGACATTCCTTAATTCACCTCTGTTTAATACCTTATCAGGCTCAAAGCTCTTATCTTTTCCTTCAATAACACCAAGGTTTTCAAGTTCTTTTATATACCCTCTTGACCATGATTGTAATTTTTCATCATCATTAAAAGAAGTTTTTCCCTCAGCCGCTTCAACACCTATATACTTTGCAAGTATGTAGTAAACTTCTTCCTTTTTGGGACTTTCCAAAAGATTGTCGAATGATATATGCTCGTCTATTATATTCAGCCCTTTTAATCTCTCTACCGAACTTTTAATATATTCTTCGTCCGCATTTGCATAGTCCCCTATGTCCGCTATATCGGATTCCAAGTTGCCTGAGAGTTTTTCAAGTAATATAATCAGGTCTTTTTTACTAATATTTACTTCGTTATCGGTATATGTTTTTTGCTCCGCCTTTACACTTAGAGCAGTTAAAAATAATTGAATGCATATGGTAATGCTTAACAACAAAGTAAATTTTATTGCCGTTTTTATCCGCATTTTATTTCTCCTGTTTTTATTTATAAGCTGTTGTTATCTTCTAAATTTGTCCGGACAGGAAGATACACAGCTTTAATTTTTGCTTAGCCGCTAAGATTTTAATTTATGACGATTCCTTGCAGTCCGCTTATACACACTGCTTTTTAATGACTTAACCAATTTATACAGTCTTAGGAACTCATGTTTACACTGCACTTATCAGCTTAACAATATCTGTATATACACAATGTAGCACATTATAGCAGAAAAAGACAAAAATGTAAATGATTTGCATTTTTGGTTTTTAAAAATATTTAATACTTACTTTTATAAAAACTCAAACACAAAAAAAGCTGTAGCGACTTTCTATACACTACAGCTTTTTATTTATAGCTATTCTTTCTTATCTTCTTCTATCTTCTCTATATGTACGGTATCTATCATCCTGTTTTCAACCTTGTCACACTTAAATAAATACCCATGAGTTCGCAGTTCTATTTTCTCACCGTCACTAGGTATTCTGTCAAGTTCGGAGACTATAAAACCGTTAAGCGTCTCAAAGTTATCAAGCTCTTCTTCCGTAAAATCTATATTTATAAGCTTTGCCACATCCTCAAGCTCCGCCATTCCTCTTACAGTATAGGTTCCGTCTTTGTTATCTATGATAAGCTCCTCATATACATCATACTCGTCCAGAATATTTCCCACTATTTCTTCAAGTATATCCTCCATGGTGACAAGCCCGGAGGTCTGTCCGTATTCGTCCACTACTATAGCCATGTGTATCTTGTTGGACTGCATATGCTTAAAAAGCTTATCCAAGGACATAGTTTCAGGTATAAAGTACGGTTTTCTCAAAAGCCCTTTTATATTTCTGACTTTTTTATCAAGAAACATGCCTTTATTAGCCAATATAAGAGCATCCTTTAAGTTAAGTATTCCTATGATGTCATCTATATCCTCTCCATACACCGGATATCTGGAATTACTGCCCTCACTTAACATAAAGTCAACTACGGTCTTAAGAGTATCATCGCCGTCTACATACACTATACCCTTCCTGTGCATCATAACATCGGATGAATTCTTATCATTAAGCTCGAAAATATTGGTAATCATTTTAGCTTTACTTGACTCAAGTATACCTTGCTCATGCCCTTCATTAACCATACTCATAATATCTTCTTCCGTAACATTCTCAGAGCTTGCATCCATATCTATAGAAAAAAGCTTAAGTATCATTTTTGCTATAAGGTTAATTACAAAGGTGAACGGAAATATGCAAATCATAAAAAGTCCGACTATATTTACCAGTCTGTCCGCATATTTTGCAGCATCCCTTGCAGCAAGACGCTTCGGTACAATAATTCCTATGCTTACTATTGATATTAAACAAAGTATATAATACAGTGCGTATATTGTTCTTATCCAAACAGAACCCTCCACGCCAAATGCGGCTATAGTGAATTTTGCAAACTTTTCCACCACTAAAGAGCCTGTCAAAAATCCAAGTAAAGTAGACATTATTTGTATGGCATTTACAAAATCGGTGGGTCTGTTATATATTTTTAATACCTTGGCAGCCTTTTTATCTCCGGCTTCCATACGACTTTCCGTTTGAGTTGCATTAAGATTTTGTATAGCTGCTCCGAAGGCAAAAAACACAAAATCAATCCCTATAAAAACTAAAAATATTACAATATAAAACCACGAATGAGCATCGTCCATTTAAATCTCCTTTGATACGCTACACTGTTAAGAAAGCATATATTCTTTCATAGCTTCAGGTATAAAATCCACTATATCCCTGGCTAATACTCCATGCTCTCCTTTTATCTTTGAAGCCAAAGTTCCCGATAAACCGTGTATAAGACAAGCATACCTTGCCGCTTTTATAATATCAAAACCTAAGGCTATAAATCCTGCTATTATACCTGTAAGTACATCTCCGCTTCCTCCCTTTGCCATAGCCGCAGAGCCGGAGTCGGAAACATACACACTTTCATCCACACCTGCTATTATACTTTTATAAGACTTTAATATAATATTGGTATTATTTTTTTGACTATAGTCCCTAGCCACATCTTCCATATGTTCGCCTATGTAAGTTGTATCCTTGCCTATAAGTCTTGACATTTCAATCATATGCGGTGTAAGCAACATATTTGAAGAAAGAAAGGTACTTAAACCTTTTTGCATTGCTAACACATATAAGGCATCCGCATCTATTACCATAGGCTTTTTATAATCTTTTATAACTTCAGCTACAAGTTCAAAAGCACACTCATTTCTTCCAAGTCCGGGTCCTATAACCAGATGATCGGACCAATTAAGCTCTTTATCAAGTAAACTTATATCAATTTTTTCATCAGGATAACATGATATGAGTGCTTCCGGCAAAAGGGTTTGAATTATCGGTCTGTTCTCCTCTACAGTAAGTACCTTAACTAATCCTGCGCCTGTTTTATATGCCGCATGAGCCGCAAAATAAGCAGCCCCTGCCATACCCTTTGCTCCGGCTATGATAAGTACCTTTTTATAAGTAAACTTGTCAGCATTTTTAATTCTTCGAGGTATGAAAGCCTCATTAGATATCAAATTCATCTTCCTTAGCACTCTTCACCTTATACGAAAGTCTCATAAGGGACTCTGAAAGGTGAACATTTTCAACTACAACTCCGGCGGCTACGGCAAGGTCTGTATGTGCAAAGTTCCATATAGCCTTAATACCTGCATCTGTAAGCCTTCTTGATATAGCTCTCGCCTCATCTTTAGGCACGGTCAGAGCCGCTATATCTATATCCTCTTTTTTAAGATAGGACTCAAGCTCATCTAAATTGTATATCTGTGCACCTCTTATTGTCTTGCCGAAAAGCTCTGACTTCACATCAAAAAGAGCCGATACTATAAAACCGCTTCTTTCAAAATTAGCGTAATTTGCTATGGCATTGCCAAGATGCCCTGCACCTATTATTATAATCTTGTGTGGCCTGTCTATACCAAGTATCTTGGCAATTTCTCCATGCAGATACATTACATTATATCCGTAACCCTGCTGACCGAAACCACCAAAGTTATTAAGGTCTTGTCTTATTTGAGATGCGGTTACCTTCATTTTGATACTAAGATCACTCGAAGATATTCTTTCTACTCCGTCTTCCAGTAATTCCCCCAAGTATCTGTAATATCTTGGCAATCTCGATATAACTGCTTTGGAAATTCTCTTTTCTTCCATAGTTCTACCTCATCCTTAATAAAGTTTTTAATACCAGTAAAATACTCGTATATTGCTAGTATAGTGTCAAGTATTTATCTTGTCAATAAAACAAAGCTAATCAGGAATATTTTCGAATTTTGCCTCACTATTCTCAGACATTTCATTTGCCAGATTTTCAACTTCATCTGAAATTTTATTTTTAGCAGCAAATTTATTAATTAACTCGGGTATCATATCTATGATTTTAGCTAAAATATCCTGATTTTTCACATTAACAAGTTTAGTTATACCGTCCTGTATTATAAGTATGGCTACAGGACTCATTTTTGCACTCATGCCCCCTGCTTCCTTATTACTGTTTGCAAAGGCACCTGCTCCCATACCGCAGCTTACATCTACAAGCGGAATGATTACGGCTCCCCCTGCCTCTATAGGCTCTCCGACAACTGTTTTTGTGCTTATAAAACTATCCATTCCTTTGAATAGAGCCTCAACCGTACCCAACAATTTATTTTCTGCCATTTATAACTCCTTTATAAAATTTTATCTCTATTTTTGTAAAGCTTATATAACCTCTTAAAATCTTTATCAAACCACAAGCCTGTTGCAATAATAACTAACGACATCAGTCTGACTCCGCCCTTTGCCCTTATATCTATATCTACAATCTCCTTATCAAATACCGGTATGATCTCTACCCTGTCTTTATACCAAGAATAAAAAAGTGCAGCATATGATAAAACCTGACCTGTTGTATAGGGGTCTTCAAAACCGAAAATAATTTTTCCGGATAACTCCCTTGTTCTAAATAGCTTTAATAACTTTAGCACTGCCTGCCAAGTTTTGCTAATTC
>CAJPUK010000135.1 GCA_905373785.1 uncultured Johnsonella sp.
ACTGAGGAAAATAAGGAAATTAAGGCTACAGAGTCTGCTGAGCAGGAAGTTAAGACAGAGAAGGAAGAAAAACTGAAATAAATAAAAATACTATATACCCTCTCTACAGGATATTATTATCCGGTAAAGAGGGTATATTAATATAAAGCATTTGCTGAATAAATTTTTTAATACTTTAAGTTTACAGCATTTTTAGCAATCTGAACTATCAGGTCGGCAGCTTTTTTCATATCTTCTATGGCTATCATTTCAAATCTTCCATGGAAGTTATGACCTCCGGCGAAGATATTAGGGCAGGGAAGCCCCATAAATGAAAGTCTGGAGCCGTCAGTGCCGCCACGGATAGGCTGAATAATAGGCTCTATGCCGATTTCCTTCATAGAATTAACAGCCAGGTCTATAATCTCTGTGTGAGGCTCCACAACCTCTCCCATATTGTAATAAGTATCAATAAGTTCAAGTTTTGCTACATTGCCATATTTTGCATTGATATAATCAAGAGCGGATTGCATAAGTTTCTTTTTTTCTTCAAACTTAAGCCTGTCATGGTCTCTTACTATATATTCAAGACTTGCTGTCTCAATATCTCCCGACATTTCGTTAAGCATAAAGAATCCTTCACGCTTTTCCGTATATTCAGGTCTTTGCTGTGCCGGAAGTAAGGAGTTGAACTCCATAGCTATATAGGAGGCATTAAGCATGACATTTTTAGCAGTACCGGGATGCACGCTTTTACCCTTTACCGTAAGTATTGCAGCTGCGGCATTGAAACTTTCATACTCAAACTCACCTAATTCTCCTCCATCCATGGTATAAGCAAAATCCGCCCCAAAGCCCTTAACATCAAAGTAGTCGGCACCTCTTCCGATTTCTTCATCAGGTGTAAATGCTATCCTGATATCCCCATGCTCTATATCAGGATGCTCTATAAGATATTCTACGGCTGTCATAATCTCTGCTATACCTGCCTTATCGTCTGCAGCCAGCAAGGTAGTACCGTCAGTGGTTATAATAGTCTTACCCACTAATTTCTTAAGTATAGGAAATTCGGCTTCGGTAATACTGTATTCATCATTCAGGCGTATATCACCTCCGGTATAATTAACGATTTGAGGGTTGCTACAGCCCCCCCTTAATGCCGGACTGGTATCCACATGAGCTATAAAACCTATACTTGGAGCCGGTTTTTTTGTATTTGACTTGAGAGTGGAATATATATAGCCTTCCTTATCAAGTCTCACTTCTAAACCGAGGGATTCAAGCTCGGCTTTGAGCTTATTAAGCAGGTTGAATTGAATATCAGTACTCGGTACTGTGGTTGATTTCGGATCCGACATAGTATCAATAGCTATGTAAGAGAGAAATCTTTCAACTATCTTTTCCATGTTTTAAACTCCTTTGAAATGATCGTATATAAATATCTTAAACTATCCCCTGTGATATCATTGCCTGTGCAACTTTTTCAAAACCTGCTATGTTGGCTCCGGCAACATAATCACCCGAAACACCGTATTTTTTAGCTGCATCATCAAGCTTTTTAAATATATCCTTCATTATAAGCTTAAGCCTTGAGTCCACATCTTCAAAAGTCCATGAAAGTCTCATAGCATTTTGACTTTGCTCAAGTCCCGAAACGGCAACTCCGCCGGCATTGGATGCCTTTCCGGGGATGAAAAGTACCTTATGCTGTTGCAAATAATGAGTAGCTTCAAGAGTAGTAGGCATATTTGCCCCTTCCGCCACAGCAAAACAACCGTTTTCCACTAAGGCTTTTGCACCTTCAAGTTCAAGCTCATTTTGAGTGGCACAGGGAAGGTAAATATCACATTTGATATTCCAGATTCCCTTTCCTTCATGATAGCTTGAACCTGCAACTCTGTCAGCATACTCCTTAATACGTCCACGCTTAACCTCTTTGATATCCTTAACTACATCCAGGTTTATACCCTTAGGATCGTGTATATAACCGTTGGAGTCGTTAAGAGCGACAACCTTTGCACCCAGCTCCATAGCCTTTTGTGCGGCGTAGATGGCTACATTGCCGGAGCCGGTAATTACAACTGTTTTACCTGCTACTTCTTTATTGTTTGCCTTGCACATTTCTGCAAGTATATATACAAGACCGTAGCCGGTAGCCTCGGTTCTTGCAAGAGAGCCGCCAAAAGGTATACCCTTGCCGGTAAATACGCCCTCAAAAGAAGTGCTGAGTCTTTTGTACTGCCCGAACATATATCCGACTTCTCTGCCGCCTACACCTATGTCGCCTGCCGGTACGTCAATATCCTTACCTATGTACTTATATAACTCATTGATGAAACTTTGGCAAAAAGCCATGACTTCCCTGTCGGACTTTCCCTTAGGATCAAAGTTGGCACCGCCTTTACCGCCGCCCATAGGGAGTCCGGTAAGGGAATTTTTGAAAGTTTGCTCAAATCCTAAGAATTTAAGTATGGATCTGTTTACACTCTTATGGAACCTGATACCTCCTTTGTAAGCCCCTATAGAATTATTAAATTGAACTCTATAACCTCTATTGATATGCACTATTCCGTTATCATCCACCCACGGTACCCTGAAAGAAATTATTCTGTCAGGTTCTACCATGCGCTCCAGCAGAGCATTCTTACGATACAAGTCCTCATGCTCACTTACAATCGGCTCTAATGATTCCAAAACTTCCTTTACCGCCTGATGAAACTCAGGCTCATTGGGATTAGTTGTTACTACCTTGTCTAAAACTTCATTAATATAAGACATAGATATCCCCCTTTATATTAAATTTTGAATTAGAGTATAGGCGTATTTTTTTACAAAGTCAATAAAAAAATATAGTTATCCGCACAATTATACAGAGTTTACCAAGTGTATTTTTTTTAGTATAATATAGTATAGTTAAGCAATTAACATAAAAGTGTTAAGCGTATCTACAGTAATAATTAAAAGATTAACGATTATTGCAGCGGCACAGTCTGTAGTAACCAAATTAATTAGGAGGGGAGTTATGACATTAAAAGAAGCCATGTGGCAAAGACACACTGTCAGAAAATACGAAGACAGAGCTATAAGTATTGAGCATACTCAGTTAATTGAAACACGTATTAATGAAAACAATCAAAAATACGGACTTGATTTAAAACTCATACTTAATAATAAACTTGCTTTAAATACCTTTATTAAGCTGTTTTTATCAAGAGGTGTAAGTAATTATATTGTACTTGCAGCAAAAAATATTAATAACAGTGCGGAAAATTTAGGTTATTGCGGAGCGGATATAATGCTTTATGCTCAAACTTTGGGACTTAATACTTGGTGGGTAGGAGGAACATTCAGCAAAAAGAATGTTGCAAAGGTTGTAGGTACATCAAATATGGTAGGAATTATTGCCATAGGCTACGGTATGCTGCAAGGACAGGCTCACAAGTCAAAGACGGCAGAAGAAGTAAGTGCGTATAAGGGTGAGGCTCCGGATTGGTTTAATGAGGGGGTAAATGCCGCTCTGCTTGCACCTACAGCAATGAACAGACAGGCTTTTCACATAGAAGGAGAAGAAAATAAAGTGCGTATAAGTTATGATAAAGGTGTATGTGACAGAGAAAGTCTGGGTATAGTAAAGTATCACTTTGAGCTTGGTGCAGGCAGTGATAATTTTGAATGGAATTAGTTTGAGGGGGAAGAAACTGTGAAACTTTTGAAGGAATATGCAATTCAAAGCGGAGCTATTGCTATTATAGCCTGTGCGGTATTTTTCTTTCTTATACCCAGCCATACTTCGGTAAGCAGTATAGCGGGTCTGGCGATTATTTTAGCAAACTTTATACCTTTGTCGGTTGCCACAATAGTGATGATATTCAACATGGCACTTTTAGTTCTGGCTTTATTTTTGTGTGGAAAGGATTTTTTTCTTAAGACCACCTATGCGTCAATATTACTGCCGATTTTCCTATATGTGCTTGAGAGGATTTTTCCCAACTTCACTTCACTTACCAACGATCCTATACTTGATGTGAGTTGCCATATATTTCTGGTAAGCATAGGTCTTGCTATTTTATTTAACCGAAATGCTTCTTCAGGCGGTTTGGATATTATAGGAAAGATACTTAATAAGTACTTTAATCTGGATATAGGAAAGTCCATGTCTTTGGTAGGTATGTGTATAGCACTGTCTTCAGCCTTCGTATATGACAGTAAAACCGTTGTCTTGAGTGTACTCGGAACCTATCTTAACGGTATGGTACTTGATCACTTTATATTCGGGCAGTCATTAAAAAGAAGGGTTTGTATAGTTTCTAAAAAGGAAGAAGAGGTCAGGAAATTCATTGTAGAAAAGTTGCATAGCGGAGCCACTATTTACGAAGCCATAGGTGCCTACAGCATGGAAATAAAAAGAGAAATCATTACCATAGTGGATAAAAGTGAATATCAAAAGCTTATAACATTTTTAAAGAAAACCGATCCGGAAGCTTTTATAACTATATATAAGGTAAGTGATATACATTATGTACCTAAAACACAGAAATATTAATAAATTAAGGGGAATAAAAATTTGGACATACAAAAAAGATTATTTGAATTACAGGATAAAGACTATGCCACTTTTCAAAGCAGATTAGTACCCGACATAGACAGTGAACTTATTATAGGGGTTCGTGTACCTGCACTCAGAAAGTTTGCCAAAGAGCTTAAAAAAAAGCAAGGTTGTGAAGGCTTTTTAAAAGAACTGCCCCATAAGTACTATGATGAAAATATGTTGCATGGAATCCTTATTTCCGAAATGAAAGATTATATAGGCTGTATAGAAAGATTAAATGAGTTTTTACCTTATATAGATAATTGGGCGGTGTGTGATACACTGTCTCCTAAGGTTTTTAAGAAAAATAAGGATACACTCTTAGAAGAGATCTGTACCTGGTCAAAGTCGAAGAAGACCTATACCTGTAGGTTCGGTATCGGTATGCTGATGAGTCATTTTTTAGATGAAGACTTTAATAAAGAATATTTGAAATTGCCTGCCGGTATTAAATCAAAAGAGTATTATGTAAATATGATGCTTGCATGGTTTTTCGCTACTGCTTTGGCAAAACAGTGGGAGTCTACACTGCCCCTTTTTGAAGAAGAAAAGCTTGATGTTTGGGTACATAATAAGGCTATACAAAAAGCCAAGGAAAGTTATAGAATAGATAAAAAAAGAAAGGACTACCTTCTAAGTCTTAAAAAAAAAGTAAAATACTAAATATAAAACCACTCGCAAGACGGGTGGTTTTGACTTTATTGTAAACTACTTGATAATTTGAATTGATCCTATAACAGGTAAAGGTGTTTTAAGCCCTTTTGATACATTTATCATTCCTATGATAGATACAATCAAAAATAAAAGGTATACAATAGATGAAATGAATGATATTGCAATAGATAAAAACCAAAATACCGGATTGGTTATATCAATCAAAATAACGAAACTGAGTATGTTCAATACAACTACTCCAATAACTTCAAAGATAAATAAATTTAATCCCTGCTTTGCATGAAACTGAACAAACTCATCATCCTTTTCTGTCATAAGTGGAATAAGTGCCAATATCCCCAGATAAGAAAGATAAGTTATTCCTTTATTATTTGTACCCATAAAGAAATCCTCCTTTATATTTTCTGACTAACGTAGAGTGATATTATAATAGATAGATTAAAAATTAGCAATAATATGCT
>CAJPUK010000136.1 GCA_905373785.1 uncultured Johnsonella sp.
CCTTTTATACCTTTGTATACTGGTTACTGTGGTTACTTGTATATTGGCAATTATTTTATTTACAGTCGGATCATTTGCTGAGAGCGGAAAAGGATTTAAACAAAGTATAGAAGTACAATTAAAGAATAGTGTTAAAGAAATAGAAGAGAGGCTAGGTTTTCTTGTAGGAAATTGCATGCAACTGTCAAATAAAATATCATCCTCTTTAGAAAGTGAAGTTCTTTCTTATCCCTATGATATATATGAACTTAATAATAATCCGGATAAGCTATTGTCTATACAGGAGAGTTTATACCCGTTATTGGAAAATCAGATGAAGATTATGAGAGTAAGCGGTATATTTACAATACTTGACGCTACGGTTAATACGCATTTGTCAAGTTCCATTACTTCACGCAGTGGATTATACCTTAGGTTAGGGAATGTAGGCGGAGGCAACTCGACTAATGATGATGTATTTTTATTCAGGGGAAATGCCGATGTTTCAAACCTGTATCATATTCAAATGCATAACAGATGGAATATGGAATTTGATATTAAACAAATGGACTGGTATAAAAGTCAGATTTCAGATATTCCAAAAGAAGGAAGAACAGACTATTTATGGATAGGAAGAAGAAATTTAAGTAACCTTTGGGAGAGGGTTGCCTACTTAAGTCTTCCGCTTTTGGGCAGTAATAAAGAGGTATATGGAGTATGCGGTGTAGAAATAAGCAGTATATTATTTAGATACAGGCACCCTCCTATAGAGGGAGATTACGGTAATATGGTTACAATATTTGCCCCTATAGAGGATAATACACTGGATTTAAGTGCTGCGCTTATAGGTGAGACTGATAATATTTATATTGCCGATAATGAAATCCTAACAATAAAAAAAGAAAAAAATTTCAATATATACAAGGGAAAAGATAGCAAGTATATAGGTTCACATTATTTTATAAATGAATTAAAAAGCGATGATGGTAGAAAGTGGGCAATAGCGGTACTAATGCCGTATTCAGTTTATGAAGAGCAGGTAAATATAGAAAGAGTAACCTTACTTGCGATAATTATCTGTTTTGTCATTATGATGCTTGCCTTGTCTTATTTTATCTCTAAGCGTTTTGTGAATCCTATTGTGAAAAGGCTTGAAGAATTAAAAAATGAGCAAATGATTGAGAATGAATCTGCTTTGGGAATTTCTGAAATAGATGCACTCATAGAATTTATGAAAATAAAACGTGAGGAAAATCCTGATGATGAGAATCAGAAAATTAATATACCGTCAAATATAGAAAGTTTATTTGATCAATTTATAGAAAATGCACAAGGACTTACTGTATCGGAAAAAAATATACTAAAATATTATATAGACGGTTATGAGATAGCCGATATACCTGATCTTGCATGTGTAAGTTTGAATACAGTCAGAAAACATAATCGCAATATATATGAAAAGTTAGGTGTTAAGTCAAAAGATGAACTTAATCTGTATCTTGACCTTTTAAAACGTTGTGGAAGAATAAATGAAATTAAGTAGCATAGTAAAACTAAATACCTAAAACATAACAAATGTTACAAATAAAAAAAGCCGTACTCATTATATATATTGCATAGAATGTAGGGCTTTTTTTGTATATTTTAACATTATCTGATGAATAATATTTCTAAAATCACACAAATATTATTCATTGAATACAAGACAAACTGTAAGAGAGTGAAAATGAAAAAATTCAAGGTGTCATTTTATATTTTAGGAATTATGATAAAAAGTTTATCGGTTTTACTATGGATATGTATGTTAAGTGCCTGCAACATTGCACACAGACAACCTAAAGGAAATGATGATACCAAAGTATTTTTCCCTGATAAAAAAGTTAAGAAAGAGGATGAAGAATATATAGGTCAGATCGATGAAAATAGTAAAACCAAAAAGAACATAGGTTCCGAATTAAAAGAAAATAAAGGTAGAAGGGCTTTGTCATATGATTTTAAGAAGTCCTTTAATGAAGGTAAATCCGTATATCCTAATTTGAGTGATTATGCGGCAGCGGACATTGACCCGAAAGAATATTTATTTCCCGACAGTGATACAAAGCTTATAGATAATGAAATATTGGATAATGCCGGTATTTGGCAATTAAGGCGTGGTATTAATGAAATATATGCCAAACGTGGAAGAAAGTTTATTAACGATGGACAAAGAGTATACTTTGAGGGGAAAAGCTGGTATAAGGGAAGGATTGAGGCAGGCGATTTTGAAGAAGATTACCTTAATGAGTATGAAAAAAACAATGTTGCTTTATTACAGGAAAGATTAGTTGCTCTTAGTGAAGGAATCAATATAGGAGAACTGGAATTAAGTGTATATAACTTTCTCAAAGAAAAGGGAATTAATGGGGTATTAAAATCAAAGTTTGATCGAAATACATTAGAAAATATTGCAATAAAATATATAATTTATCAATGGCATGATGAAAGTATCGATTATGAAAAACTGAGAAGAGAAACTCAAAGAATGAGTGATTATGATGCCGATGCAGATATTTCAGCAATAAAAAGTAAAGATTTAGACTTATTGCTACAAAGATTTTTTGGTGTGGGACTTTATGAAATTGAATGGAATAAGTCAGGTGTAAACTACTCAAAAAGTGAGGATGCATATTATTCAATACATAAAGACAATAATGAAACAGTTATTGTATCGGTAGAACTCATATATAAGGAAAATAACAGGTATAGGTTTATATGTCGTGAAGAAGGTTATAAAAAAGATAATAACTTTTTGATAGTGGAACTTGAAAGAGATGATGAGAGCTTTAAATTTATAAGTGTTAAATAATGTTATTAGGAGAATGTCATGAAAAAAAACATCAAACACGTATTAAATGTACTTGTCTTATTATTATGTATTTTATTGCTAAATGCCTGCGGAAATCTCAATAAAACAGTTGATAAAGGCAATAAATCAAAAAAAGAAGTTGTGGATGAAGATGATGTAGAGGAAGAGGACGCAGAAGAAGAGGATGTAGATAAAAAAGAGACTAAGAAAAAGAAGTCTGAGAAAGAAAAGAAAAAACAAAAAAATGAAAGCAGCGAGACAGCGCTGACTAAAGAAATTCAAAGCAATACAAAACCGGCTCCTTCAAATTCTTTATCAGAAGCGGATTATAGTAAATATTACAATCAGATTGATTATGCGGCGTCTGAAATAGACCCTACAAGCTATATATTTCCGGATAGTGATAAAAGAGTACTAAGTAATGCCGAGATAGAGGCTGCAAGCATTTGGCAATTAAGAAGGGGAACTAATGAAGTCTATGCAAGGCATGGCAGAAAGTTTAAAAATCAAGGACAGGCAGCTTATTTTGAGAGTAAATCCTGGTACAACGGCACTATAGAAGCCGATAACTTTAATGAAAGTACTCTAAATGAATACGAAAAGCAAAATGTAAAATTAATGCAAAACAGACTTGACAGCCTGATTGGAAATAATGATATAAGTTCACTGGAGCTTAGGGCTTGTAAATTTGTTGGAGAAAATGGAGTAAACGGTTTGTTAAGATGTGAATTTTCTCCGGATAATGTGAAGGGAATATCACCGTATGAAATCGTCTATCAGCTTACAGATGAAAGTATAGATTATAGAAAAGTTACAGAAGAACTTGCTAAAACCGGAGCTTCCGACTTTGATTTGGATACTTCATATCTTAGCAAAGACAGTCTCGATCAATTTTTTAAGAAATATATAGCTTATCCGGTAGAATTGACAGTGAAATGTGATGTATATGTTGACGGTAAGGGGGTGTATTGCCTTCAGCATGGAGATACCAATTATATGATGGTGGATCATTTGGAGCTTGTAGATGTAAAGGATGATGTAGTAACATTTGTATATTTGGATTATTCATATTATGGAGGAGTTTTCCCTAACCTTATTATATCACTTCAAAAAAATGGCGAAAGCTTTAAGTTCGTAAGTGTGAGCAATAAGTTTTATAATAAATAATATTGTAAAGATGAGTAAGTGTAAAACGAAGGAAAATTTACAGACAGCTGCTTGGTTTGGCAGTTAAAAAATAAAAATATCACTTAAAATACAAAAAATATTATGGGCTTATTATGCCAAGTTTAGTATGCGACACCTATAGGCGGTTATTAGGCTTAAGTAAAAAAAGGAGGAGTATGAAAAAATTAAAATTATTATCTACAGCTTTGCTGTTTTTATTGCTTTGTTTATCTGCTTGCAGTAAAGAAAAAGTAAGTGAAGATAATGTAGCCACTGAGGAAACAAAACAGGCTAAGACAAAGAGAAAGTCTAAGTCTGAGGATAAAAGTGAAAATGAAAAGAAGGTAGCAAACGAAGATAGGACAGAAAATGAAGAAAAGATAGAAAATAACGGTGGATATTTTGTAGCCGAGGATAATATGGTATATTTCAGAAATTACGGTGAGAGTTTGGACGGCGAGGTAGCACTTTTTGGTGACTTTTTAGATATACCTAAAAAGATGGAAAATGCACGGATATGCTCATATGATATTGACACGCAAGAGGTGAAAAGTGAATTTAATGATTCCGGCTTTGGTGAATTATATTTATATGAGGATACTTTTTACCTGAAAGAAGTTGAAGAAGGGGATGAAATCGTTTACGGAAATATATATTCCATAAAGACAGACGGAAGTGACAGAAAAGATATAACAAAGGGGCACATACTTGCAATGAATCCGGATAACGGAGTATATGCTGTGGAAAGTTATAAGGATGGAATATGGTTTATAGAATTGTGGCAGCAGGATAAGCTTATATACAGTTTTAAAGATGATAAAGATGAGCATACAGCTTCTTTTATATCTTCCGGAAAGACAGATGATTATGCATTATTCTTAAAAAATGTTTATGATGACAGTAAAAATCCGGAACTTTGGGCAGTTAAACTTAATGAGTATGGAGAGCTTACAAAAGTAGGAGATATTGATATAGACCAAGAGGAGATGATGGGTGCTTATCCTGCAATTGAACAAGTCGCATATTCAAAAGACAAGGTGTATTTTGTACTTACTCTTCGTGGCGGTACTGCCTTGACCCTGCAAGGTGCTTATCTTTTTGAGGTCGACTTAAATACGGAAGGCAGTCTTAAGCTTATGGATGAAGGTATACGGGGTGATGATGAAGAAAGTATACTTGAAATATGGATCGATGAGTCGGGAAAACTAAAAAAAGGAAAGAGCAAACCGTTCAGTGCATGGTCTTACGAGACGGATCTGATGTTTTGTGATAAAGACGGAAAAGAAAAACTACTTTGCCCTGATTTATTTGTAGAAGATATTGATGATATCAACTCTATAAAAATGATGCAAAAGGCGGAGTTTGTAAAAGGAGCCTTTTTTGTAATAAGTTGTGATGCCAAGCGTTCTGAAGAAGACGATATAGGATGGAGAGACGCTTATAAGTGTTTTGGTACAAATTACTTTTGCATTCCTGCTAAGGAGAAAAGTCAGGAAGAGCTGCTGGATGTAGAGTAGTTGGCAACATAAACAATAGCTATTTACTCCAAACCCTTATACAGCTATTTTTTGCGGGCTGGTGATTACAGAAACACTCCCTATTTCAATCTTTTTAGCGTTTAGTACTGTTAATAAAGTGAGTTACAAACTTTACAGACGAGGACTGTTCGAGCG
>CAJPUK010000137.1 GCA_905373785.1 uncultured Johnsonella sp.
ATATAAAAATATATAATGATATTGCATAAAATATAAAAAGTAAAAGTTATATTTTTGTTAATGTACTACAATAAACATACTACCATATAGAACAAATGATAACAGTCAAGAAAAAAGTAAAATTCAAGTATATGATTATAAAAAATAAAAGCTTTATTTAGATTCTAAAAACTATGGTTTTATAAGTCTGTTTTTGAAACTTATAGATTTTTCTTAAAATATTTGACCATATATCAAATAAATGTTATACTTGTTAAGAATTAACAATAGTCTTATGAATTTTAGTATTATTTGATATAGTATGTAAAATTCAGTAAGCTTGTAATAATTACACGGAGGAAAATTTATATGAAAAAAGGTTATTTGTTGGCATTGTCAGCACTGTTGAGTTTCGGACTTTTAAGTGGATGTTCTTCTGCTCCGAGTCAAAGCAGTGAAGCGGCTGCAAGTGAGGAAACAACTGCTGCTGCTTCAGAAAGCAAAACACAGGCTGAGGAGGGAAGCACAGAGGCGGCTAAGGATGAGGCTTTTCAGTCAGATATTCTGTTTTGCGGTTCAACTTCACTTTATCCGATAATATCTTCTTTGGCGTCTTCATTTACCGAGGAATATGTTACATGGAATAAGGTTGACCCGAATTTGCCTGAAAAAAATATATCAATATATGTAGCTCCGGGAGGTTCAGGTGTAGGAGCAAGTGCGGCTATAGATAAGACTGCCGACTTCGGTATGCTTGCAAGAAGCGTTAAAGACGAAGAAAAGCAGGCACTTGGTGCAGATTATAAGGACTTTGTAGTGGCAAAGGATGCTTTAACTGTATCTGTAAATGCTGAAAATCCTATAGTGGGTGTTATTGATGATATGAGCAGTGAAACCATACAGAAGATATTCTCAGGTGAACTTACTTCATGGAATCAGGTTGATGCCTCACTGCCGGATGAAAAGATCAATGTGTATATTCGTGATCTTTCAGGAGGAGCTTATGAAGTATTCCAAAAGTCAATAATGAAGGACAGTCAGGTGACCGATACAGCTACACAGTCAGCTTCCATGACCGAGCTTGCCAATAATGTAGCAGGTGACAAATGGGGCATAGGCTATGTGGGTTACGGAGCTTTCAATAAGGCAAATAAAGAAAAGACGGTACTTGTAGCTATGAAGGTTGACGGAGTAGCTGCCAATGAGGCGGATATAAAAGACGGTTCATATATTATACAAAGACCGGTGCTTTTCCTTACCGGAGATAAAATCTCAGAAAGTGAACAATTGTTCATAGATTATATCTTTTCTAAAAAGGGACATGATGTGGTAGTTGAGAACGGGTATATACCGGCTTTTGAAGCGAAGTAGATTTATTCTTATATGTTGGAAAAATTATTTAAAGGATTTTTATTTGTACTTAGCCTAATGAGTGTATTCTTGTTAGGCTTTGTGATTTTATATATAGTAAAAGAAGCCCTGCCGCTATTTAGGGAAGTAAGGGTACAGGACTTTTTATTTTCTTCAAAGTGGATGCCTACCGGTATAACCGGGGATAAAAGTTTCGGAATATTTAATTTTATTGCTGCAAGTGTATTTGTTTCAGTGCTTGCCATGCTTATAGCTGTGGGCTTTTCCCTAGGCTCTGCCGTATACCTTGCTTTTATTGCAAAAGCGGGCTTAAGAAGTATTATTTATGCCTGTATAGATTTACTTGCCGGCATACCGTCGGTGATATACGGTTTTATAGGTATGAGTGTGATAGTAAGATTTTTTGCAAAGCTTAGAATAGGTACGGGGCACAGTGTTTTATCGGCGGCTATATTATTAAGTATAATGCTTTTGCCCTACATGATTTCATCTTTTACCGAAACTTTACTTAAAGCTAAGGAGAAGTATTTGAAAGCTGCTGAAACTCTGGCAGTATCAAAATGGTATACAATAGTAAGCCTAATAATTCCTATATCGGCTAAATTTCTACTCAGTTCAATGCTTTTGGCTATAGGAAGAGCAATGGGAGAGACTATGGCGGTAATGATGCTTATGGGCAATGCCAATCTTTTTCCGAAACTTCTTGGAAAGGCTGAAAGCATAGCTTCTTTGATAGCCTTGGAAATGGGGGCGGCAGTCGGTAAAAGTCTGCATTACCATGCACTTTATGCGGCAGCCCTGGTACTTATGTTTAGCTTGCTTTTAATAAATATGCTTATATATTTTATAAAAATCAAGCTGCTTAAGAGCGAAATTTTATAGCTTGATTAAAGGATTGAATATGAGATTAGTGGAAAAGTTTGTGAAAATTTGGGCATATCTGTCCATGCTTTTGTGTATATCGGTTATTGTATTCTTATTTGCCTTTGTATTTATAAAAGGTGCGTCTAAACTTAGTTTGGAGTTTATATTGACCTCGCCTAAAGGGATGGTGCTTGGAACTGAGGGGGGGATATTTCCGGCAATTGCAGGAAGTTTTTGTTTCGGCTTGCTTGCACTTTTTTTATCAATAGTACCTGCTTTGGCTTTGGCTTTGTATACAACATTTTTTTGTAATTCTAAAAAGTTTATAGCTTTTATAAGGTTTATACTTTATTCAATATCCGGCATACCTTCAATAGTACTGGGCTTATTCGTGTACAGTTGGCTGATAAAGGGGCTTAGGCTTGAGAGGTCGGTATTTTGTGCGGCTGTAAGTCTTGCTATAATGATACTTCCCTTTATGGAAAACAGAATTGAAAAAGCTTTTTTGGAAGTGCCAAAGACTATTGTGAGCGCTTCAAAGGCACTTGCCTGTCCGCTTAGACACATGGTATTTAAGATAGTGCTGCCCATGTGCAAAGGCGAGATAATTTCAGCCATGATACTGGGAACCTGCTTTGCTATGGGAGCTACTGCACCCGTGATGTTTACCGGAGCGGTCGCCTATGCTTCGGTGCCTAACAATATATTTAAGCCCGCCATGGCACTGCCGCTGCACCTGTATCTTTTGGTATCACAGGGAGAAACTTCTATGAGTACCGCCTATGCGACGGCCTGTGTAATGATGTTTATACTTTTAATCAGTAATATAGCCGTAAATTTGTATAGAGGAAGAAGAGGATGATAAGTTTAAAATAGGCTTATTATTACAGTTTATGTAGGTAGATATATATGAATAATACTGTGAATGAAAGCTTGCTTTCAGGCGTAGTATTGTGCATATATCTATCCGGCGAAAGTCGAAGAACATCTTCGTCAAACATAGAAACCGCTGTTGGTATTGCCTGTATGCTTTGACGAAGATGCATAGCCTACTTATAGTGTAACTTAAAAAAAGGTATACCAACTATCAAAAAAGAGGTATTTATAAATGCAAAATATAATTGAAACGGACAGATTGTCTGTCTCCTATGGAAGTCAGAAGGTTTTGGATAATATAAGCTACGGCTTTAAGAAAAATAAAATTACGGCTATACTAGGAAGTTCCGGCTGCGGAAAGACTACTCTTTTACATGCTCTTAACAATCTTTTATCGGAAGAGGAAAATATTAAAATCAGCGGAGATATACAGCTTGAGGGAACTTCTATATATAGCATGCAAAATGAGATTTTAAGAAAAAAAGTAGGACTTGTTTTCCAAACTCCGGTAGTATTTCCCATGTCAATATACAAGAATATGTCTTATGCACTAAGTTATCATGGTATAAGTTCAAAAAAAGAGCTTGATAGGATTATAGAAGAAAAGTTGAAATTTGCCGGACTTTATGGGGAAGTAAAGGATAAGCTCAAAAAAAGTGCTTTGAAACTGTCGGGTGGGCAAAAGCAGAGGCTGTGTATAGCAAGAGCACTTACCATAGAGCCGAAAGTGCTTTTACTTGATGAACCCTGCTCTGCCCTTGACATAGAAAATACTTTGCTTATAGAAAAACTCTTAACAGAGTTGAAGTCCGGTATAAGTATAATTATAGTAACTCACAATATTGAGCAGGCAAAAAGGATAGGAGATGAGATAGTAACTATGAAATCCGGCAGTTTATCGGAAGGCATATCGTTATAAGGCAGCCCTTGCCTATTTCGGACTTGATTTTAAGTCCGAAGTCATTGCCGCAAAGAAGCTTGATGCGTTGTTCTACATTTTTAAGTCCTATTCCATGGCTGTTGTATAGCATTGTATCGGATTGTTCCGGCTCAACTGCTTTTGTGCTGTTAAATCCGACTCCATTATCCTCTATTTCTATAAAAAGACAATTATTAAATTGATAACAATTTATAAAGATATGCCCCTTGCTTTTTTTGCCTCTTATGCCATGGTAAATTGAGTTTTCCACCAAGGGCTGCAATATCAGTTTCGGTACATATATTTCATCCGCATCTGATTGATTTTTGATTTCATAACTTAGAAGTTCTTCATATCTTATTTTTTGAATTTCCAGATAGCTTAATACATGCTCCAATTCGGCATTTAATGGTATAAAGGTTTGTTTGTTAAGGGAAACTCTTAACATCTTTCCAAGTGAGGAACTGACTCTTACTACGGCTTCGTTTTCACCAAGTTCTGCAAGCCATAGTATGCTGTCCAGTGTATTATAAAGAAAATGCGGATTGATTTGATTTTGTAAGGCGTTTATTTCAAAAAGCCTTCTATGTTGCTCCTTCTTTGCTATGCTTTCGGTAAGGGATTTTATACGCTCTATAAGGTTGTTATACTCATTTGCAAGTATACTTACCTCATAGGGGCTGTTCTTATTTAAGCTTATATGCTCCCAAGTTTCGTCAGCCCTACTCATTATCATGCTCAATTCTTTTATCGGCTTGCTAAGATAAAAAGAAGTAAGTAAAGCAAAAATTATACAACATCCTATTGAAAGCATAAGTATAATTATTAAGCTGCTTAAAAGTTTTGAATTGAGTAAGTTTACATTATCCAAGGAGGCTATGCCGTATAAAGTCCAGTCGGAATGTTTAATATCGGATTGGTAGGCGGTATCAGTATATTTGTCTGTTTTTCCGCTTGGGAAATATATAAGTCTGTTCTGTTTGTCCTTGATATACATATAACCGTCATTGCCCAAGTCATTGACGGACATATATTCCTTTATAAAGTCATAGGAAACCTCTATTAATACTATACCGAGATGATTTTTCTCATCATCTTGTATTTCTCTGCAAACATAGATACTTTGAAGCTTATCCGGAGTAGAAGTAATATAAGAAGAGGTACTCAGTACGGGCATTGCGTTGGATGATAGTGCATCCTTGTACCACTTCTCATTCATCATATCTTCGGAAAGGGGCATAGCCATATCATTAGAGCTTGATATTACAAAGCCTTCTTTTGAAATAACGGAAATAGAGTTTATTTTGTCATCACTGCTGCTTGCAACAAGTATAAGCGAATATAGGGATTCAAGAGCCATGGAGTCGGACTGTTTAAGTGCTTCTTTGATGCCGGGCTGCATGGCTATAATATCACTGAAAGTTTTCAGTTTATCAAGATATTCCGATATTTCGTTGCTGCTTTGTGATATGGATTTTTTAATACGGTTTATCTCTTCACTTTTTATTATATTCAAGGTGAAGTTATACATAAGATAGGATAAAAGCCCCGAAAGTATCAGGGATAAAGTAAAAAAAGTAATGGCTATTCGTACATTTATCTTTTTTAAAAAATTATTTTG
>CAJPUK010000138.1 GCA_905373785.1 uncultured Johnsonella sp.
TTAAAAAAATATGTTCACATGTGGATCATACGATTCTTAAGGCTGATACAAGCCTAAAAGATATTGATAAATTATGCGAGGAGGCTATAAGGTTGAAGACCGCTTCCGTATGCATACCTCCACATTATATAAAGTATGTACATGATAAATACGGCAAGGAGCTTGTTATCTGTACGGTAGTAGGCTTTCCTTTGGGATATGCCTGCAGCGAAGCAAAAAAAGCCGAGACAAGAAAGGCTTTGGAAGACGGTGCTTTGGAAATAGATATGGTAATAAATATCTGTGATGTGAAGAATAAAGACTATGATAAGGTTGAGGCTGAGATAAGGCAGTTAAAAGAGCTTGTAGGAGATAAGGTATTAAAGGTTATAATAGAGTGCTGTTATCTTGATGAAGAAGAAAAAATCAAACTTTGTGAGATAGTAAGCAAGGCTAAGGCGGATTTTATAAAGACTTCAACAGGTTTCGGAAGTTCAGGTGCCAAAAAGGAAGATATAGAGCTTTTTAAAAAGCATATATCAAAGGATGTAAAGATAAAAGCAGCCGGAGGTATAAGAACCCTTGAAGATATGGAGGAGTTTATAAATTTAGGTTGTGAAAGAATAGGAAGTTCTTCTATAGGAAAATTATGCTAAAGTTCAGGCAGGTTATTCATCTTCGTCAAAAAAACTAAAAAAGTTTAATTTCTATTTATAAATTAGACGAAGATGAATGCAGGCAGTAGCCTGATAGATATACATATATAATATACACCTGAAAGCAAGTTTTCATTTGGTATATTATATATGTATATTTTGCCTGAACTGTAACAAAATTATTACAATAGACTTACATAAGGAGTAATTTGATGAAGAAAAGAGATAAATTTATGATTGGCAGTCATTTTTCTAGCTGCTCATACGGTTCTAAAAGCAATTGGGTTAATAAAAAATATAAATTTCTAACGGCAATACTTTTAGGTGCTTCGCTTATGTCGGCTTGCTCAAATTCGGGCACAGAAAGCAGCAAGGCTTTAGAAAGTACGGCACAGGAAAGCACACAGGCAAGTGTACAGGAAGGTACGACACAGGAGAGTGTGCAGAAAGGAGTAACGGAAAACAGTAGCATCGCAGTAATAAATGAGGACGGCTCTACAGTTACAGATCAAGGTGCATTAAGTATTTTTGAGGATTTTAATACCTTGGAAGAAGCGGCAAAGTGTGCAGGTTTTGAATTGGTCGCACCTGAAAAAATAGAAGGTTATGAAAATAGATATATACAGGCGGTAAAGAATGAGATGATACAGGTCATCTATGATGACAGTGCCGCTGAAAACAGTATAACCATAAGAAAGTCAAACAACATAGAAGATAGCATGCTAAGCGGTGACTATAATCAGTATAGTAATCAAAAAGAAACAGAAATAGAGGGTGTTAAAGTAAGCTTAAAAGGCAACGAAGAGGGCAGTGTAAGTCTTGCTACATGGACAAACGGTAATTACAGTTATTCTTTCGGACTTAGCAAGTCCATGCCTGAAGATAAGCTGATAGAGATAGTTAAAGGAATTAAATAATTTTTATATGTTTATAAAAATTTATATATTTGCTTATATCTCAATTAATGGTAAAATTAAATATGTAAGCGTATAAATGCCAAAATAATATTTTGGTAAAAACTCAAATAATAAGGAGGATTTATTATGAGGAAATTAGCAAGTGTATTATTGATGTCAGCTGTAGCGGTATCTTTACTTTCAGCCTGTGCAAAGCCTACAACCGAAACTCAGGCAAGTTCGGATGCAAGTCAGGCAGGCGAGTCCGTATCGGATGCGGGAAGCGAGGCGGCTTCCGAAGGAACTTCTGCTTCAGGCTACGAGCTTGCACTTATTACAGATGTAGGAACTATAGATGACAAGTCATTTAACCAAGGTTCATGGGAAGGGCTTGATAAGTATGCTACAGAGCATAATATTACCCATAAGTATTACAAGCCGGCAGAAAAATCAGATGCTGCTTGTATTGATGCTATAGACCTTGCGGTTAAGGGCGGTGCAAAACTTATAGTAACACCGGGATTCTTATTTGAAGGACCTGTACATGAGGCACAGGCTAAGTATCCTGATGTAAAGTTTGTTACAATAGATGCAGAGCCTAAGTCAGGTGATACAGCGGATATAGCACAAAACTCACATGCAATCTTTTATGCTGAGGAGCAGGCAGGTTACCTTGCAGGTTATGCAGCGGTAAAAGAGGGTTATAAGAGCTTAGGATTTATGGGCGGAATAGCTGTTCCTGCAGTTGTAAGATTCGGCTACGGATATGTTCAGGGTGCAGATGCGGCAGCTAAGGAATTAGGACTTGCCAAGGGTGATGTAAAGATCAAGTACACCTATGTAGGAAACTTTGATGCAAGCCCTGAAAACCAGACAAAGGCAGCTTCATGGTACAATGAAGGTGTTGAATGTATATTTGCTTGCGGCGGTGCTGTAGGAAACTCAGTTATGAAGGCGGCAGAGGCGGCAGATAAGGTAGTTATAGGAGTGGATGTAGACCAGTCGGTTGAGTCACCCACAGTTATAACCTCAGCTACCAAGAATCTTCAAGATTCAGTATACAATGCTATAGCAGAGTTTTATGAAGGAAAATTCCCGGGCGGAACCAAGGTTATACTTACAGCAAGCGATCTTGGTGTAGGACTTCCTATGGAAAGTTCCAAGTTCAAGAATTTTACAAAAGAAGATTATGATAAATTATATGAGAGCTTAAAGAGCGGAAGTGTAACTATAGCTAATGATGAGGCTGTAGGGGACAATGTTACCGATATAAGCACAGAAGTGGTAGAGGTAAGCTCTGTAGAGTAAAATATATGGATTATATTAAAAAATTACCGAAGATTGAGTTACATTGTCATTTGGACGGCTCTCTTCCAAGGGCTACTATTGAAGAACTTTTAGGAAGAGAGGTAGAAGACTCTGAGCTTAGCGTGTCTGAGGACTGTAAGAGCCTAACCGAATACCTGCAAAAGTTTGACCTGCCCTTAAGTGCTCTTACGAGCTATGCTGCATTTAAAAAGGCGGCAAAAGATTTTGTATTAAGCCTACAGGCGGATAATACGATCTATGCGGAAGTAAGATTCGCTCCGCTGCTTTCAGTTAATGCTAACCTTAAGTTAAGGGATATAATGGAAGCTGTGATAGAGGGATTAAAAGAAGGCAAAGCACTTACCGGTATATATGTGGGACTTATAGCCTGTGCCATGAGGCACCATGAGCCTGAAAAAAGCCTTAGAATGTTCTCTGAGATAAGGGATTATTTGGGCTTCGGTCTTAATGCCTTGGATCTTGCAGGAGATGAGTCAAAGTATCCTATGAGCTTATTTATGGACTTATTCAAAAAGGCAAAGTGCATGGGCTATCCATTTACAATACACGCCGGAGAGTGCAGGGATGTAAGGAATGTGCTTTTAAGCGTAGAGGCAGGGGCTTTAAGAATAGGTCATGGTATAGCCTTAAGCGGACAAAGTGATGCTATAAAGCTGTGTAAGGATAAGGGCATAGGCATAGAGATGTGTCCTATAAGTAACTTGCAGACAAAGGCGGTTGATGATATCAAAGCCTATCCTCTAAAAGAGTTTCTTGAAGCCGGACTGTCAGTTACCGTTAATACTGATAACAGAACTGTAAGCAACAGTACTATGGAAAAGGAACTTGAGTTTGTGGCAAATGAGTTCGCACTTGGTGAGGATGTCATAAAGAAGCTTATGATAAACGCTGCCAATCTGGCTTTTGCAGATGATAATATAAAACATAACTTGTTAAATAAAATATTGTAGTACTTGCAGAGAATGCTTTACACCAAGCACAAACATATTAATTAAAAGATGCATCAAAAAATAAGCAATAGATCGGCTTGAGCCTAATTTCATATGCCATGCATTGATTTAACTGCTGTATTGATGCAATGATATCTGAACTGATTATTGTTTGTGGAAGTTGTAAAGCGGTAAAACACCTAAAGTATCGGTTTAAATATCAACAGGTAGCTACACCGTTATCTGTGAGATAATTGATATTTAGGTATTGTAATAATAAAAAGGGGCTGTTGAGATATTTTCAGCTCCTTTTATTTATAGCAGGGGTGCTGTAAGGAATGTAGACTTACGGCGAACACCGCCCCTAGTGTAGTGTATCGTTGATATCCAGCGTTATTATTGCTTTGCTAATAGATTGTAACAAATACATAATAAGGGAAACGGATATTTACTCTACTATTGCAGATATTAATTAAATGTCAATAATACATTACATCAGATTGAGTATGGGGCTAAAGCTTCCCTACTCGATTAGAAATCTATTAACCAAGTAGTCTTGCCCGACTACACCATTATTATATCAGGAGAGGATATGTTGTCTATTAAAGAAAAACTTGATACCTGCTTTAATGAGGTAAGAAAAAAGCTTAGTTTTAAACCGGAAGTGGCTTTGGTACTCGGTTCCGGTCTCGGTACTTATGCAGAGGATATAGAAATAGTTGAAAGTCTATCATATAAGGACATAAAGGACTTTCCGGTGTCCACTGTAAGCGGACATGAGGGCAGATTTATCTGTGCATATATAGGGGAAGTTCCGGTGATCATTATGCAGGGAAGAGTGCATTACTATGAGGGGTATGAGATGACGGATGTGGTGCTGCCTATACGAATTATGTCCATGCTCGGAGCTAAGAAGCTTATATTAAGCAATGCTGCCGGCGGAATAAATCAAAGTTTCCACCCCGGAGATTTTATGATCTTAACCGACCATATCAGCAGCTTTGTAAGAAGTCCTCTTATAGGTCCCAATATAGATGAACTGGGTACAAGATTTCCGGATATGAGCGAGATCTACTCTAAAAGATGTGTAAATATAATAAAGGAAGTTGCAAAAAAACTTAGTATAGATATGAAAGAGGGAGTTTATCTTCAATGCAGCGGTCCTAATTATGAAAGTGCGGCAGAGATAAGAATGTATAAACTTATGGGAGCCGATGCGGTAGGTATGAGCACTGCCTGTGAAGCTATGGCAGCGGCACATATGGGTATGGAAGTAGCTGCAATCTCCTGCATAACCAACTACGCTACAGGACTTAGTGACAGAAAACTTGATCATGTGGAAGTAAAGGAAGTTGCGGATAAGGTGTCAAGTCAGTTTAAGGGCTTGGTTACCGAGGTGATAAAGAATATATAATTTGTCGATAACATAAACAATTAATACTGATATAAAAATCCTTATAATTCAATCATACTCGCAACCCATTTTCAAAGCTTCGACAAATTCACACAGACTGCGGAACTCGTGTGCTCGCCTACTCCGTGGCGAGCTGCACTCGAACAGTCCTCGTCTGTGGAATTTGTATCTCGCTTTATCAAAAGGGTTAACCGCTAAAA
>CAJPUK010000139.1 GCA_905373785.1 uncultured Johnsonella sp.
AACTTTATTAACAGTACTGCGAGTATGATTGAAATAGGGAGTGTTTCTGTTAATTTATCTAATCTTCCATCTTATTGCCCTAAAGGGCAATAAGCATCCCTCGCTCAAGAGCTCGGTCAATCATTATTTAGCAGCATCTGCCCTTCTTTTCGCAATCATCACCGCCTCTTTCTCAGCCCTCATGGTTTGTGCGGCGATTCTTCTTATACTGCTTGCAGTATTTCTTATATTTCTTACCATCTTATCAAGATCCGTAACTATTATATCCGACTTTCTGATAAAAGCGGTTGCCTCATCTCCCTTCCACTCTCTTGTAGTTTCATTAAGAAGATCTCTAGACTTCATTACAGCCTGTCTTGATAATTCATTGGCTAAGTTCTCAAGTCTTTTTGCCTTATCAAGTGCTTCCCAATACTTAACTTCAATACGATGTGTCCTGTAAGCAAATTCATCATATGCCATACTATGCCCTCCTTTCCGGTAAGTAGTGAATTATTCCAATAGATAATCCTGAAAGTCTGATAAATCTTCATTTAACAGTTCTTCATTGATCTCATAAATTTGTGCTATATCAAACATCTTGGCAGGTATATTTTCAAGTTCTTTGAGTACCGACAAAGATTTATCGGAAAGCTTCATATAACTTTCGGTAGCTGTAGTATAACCATCTCCTTCCCAGTAAGATGACATAGATTTTATAATCTCCTTTTGCTCTTCCAGTACATTTTTCATCTTTTGAATATTTGAAACCGCATTTTCCGCTTCCTGTTTTAAACTCTCCGTACTGACTTTTATTTCAGGCATAAAAACCTCCTTTATACATTAAATGAATTAATCAATTCACTAAGTTCATTTTTTGCATTTGAGTAGTCGTCTTGAGATCTCATAAGTCTTTCTTTAAGATCCTCAAGTTCATCCGTCATAGACTTATACATCGTCTTTTCTTCCTCAAAATATTTTGTAAACTCATCTGCCGCCTCTCCGGTCCACTTGCTTTTAAGACTGTTTATGGAACTTTCCATTTCGTTAAAGGTAGATTGCATTTTTTTAATGGACTCATCCAATCTGTTAAGATCTTTTTGTAATTGATATATGTTGATTTTTACATGTGCTCCCATAGCTTGCTCCTTTTTGATCTTTATATCAGGCTAAGACTTCCTCCCGAAACTATGCCTTGCTGTGCCAAACTGTAATCCAGGTTCAGCACTTTTTTATTTTTTCTGTCAAATAGTATCAAATCGGATATGCTTCCTGTAAAACCGGTTTTTTCTTTTTGTTCAATCATATGTACAATTTCTTCAATAACCTCTCTTACCTTAGCATCCTCATTAAGCTCAAAGTCGTAAAACTTATCAAAAATAACTACATTTATATCTACAATTATCATGACCTAAGCTCCTTTTCCTTACTTTTCTTTGACTTTAACACAGGCACATAGACTTCCTCGGCTGCATCTTCATCCGTACTGCTCACAAAAGCATAACCCGGTTTTAAGCTTTGATTTTGCTTTTTATAATTAAGCTTGTCAAAACTCAAAATCGTCTGACCTATACAATTTCCTCCCAGCTGTATTCCTTCTATTTGATTTTTCAGAAGTTGGAAGAAGGTATATCCTCCCACCTGTGCAGCCTGAGCGTTATCAAGGGTCATTATAAAGTATAATTTATGCAATCTTCCTTTTTCCGCAAAGTTTTCAAGTATATTTTTAACTATCGCATACTTATCGGCAGCTTTTTGTAACTTATCCAAAAAGGTGGGAAGTTCATCAATTAATATAAATATAGGCTGTTCCTGTGAAAATTCAAGGAATATTTCTTCCGGAGCATAGTCATCTTCTTCCATTTTTTTCTTTCTTTGATTTCTGCTTTTTAACGGCGGGATTATTTCTTCACACATTTTATTAAGTTCTTCATAATCCCTTACCACTTTTGCATTCTCATATTCAGGCAAATGCAGTACATTGCCGGTCATGTCTATATAATAAACCTTACCACCCTTATCTGCCGCCATCCTATATATTATCTTTAATGCATTGGTCTTTCCTGCACCGTGTTTACCTGAGATAAGGTAACCTAAGCTTCTGTCCAAGGCTATGGAGTGAGGAAGTGCATTCTTCATGTTGTAGGCAAACGGAAGCAATCTGTTGTCTGCAAGAGCTTCTTTTACCTGAATATTTTCACAAAAGTCTTCATAACTTGCATTTTGCGGAATGGTAGGAATAGGTATAACCTTTATTCCTTCAAAGCGTCGTGTAAGCTCTTTTCCTAAATTAAGCATATTCTCAGACCTGTCATAGTCGGAAAGTTTCTCATCGACAACAGCTATCTGACACTCAAGTGCAAAGTCGTCAACTCTTACAAGTCCTCTTCCCTTTACTCCCTGTTCCGGCAAAGTTTCAATTCTCATAAGAGAAATAGCCTCTGCATAGTCAAACTTATCTTTCATCTCAAGCGGGTAAACTTGCATAAAGTTTTTAGAAAGTTTTGAAGAAATATCACCTGCCGATAAGGAAGCTGCCGTAAATATCAAATAAATACCGTAGGCTACACCCTCACCGCTGAGTTTTATCAAAAAGTCTTCTATCTCATCCCTGACCTGATTTCTGAAACTGCTGTACTGGTCAATATATAAAACTATGACCGGAAGTTTACTTGCAGCTCTTCTGTTATAGTCTGCAAAACTTTGACCTTTTATAAGCGCCTTTCTTTCATCCAAGATACGCTTGATTAAATGTATAAGTCTTTCAAGTTTCTCATCTTCACTCTCAAACACTATACCGCCGCAGTTCGGAAAACTTTCAAAACAACCTGTTATACGACTGCTGTAGTCTATTCCGTATACCCAGAGCTTATCAGGAGTATTGGAAGTCATTAAGGCATATAAGAGGGTTTGCAGGAAGGTACTTTTACCGCTTCCCGGAAGTCCTATTATCAAAGTATTGCCCATTGACTCCAGGTTGTACTCAAGTACAAACTGTTCCTGATTATGCGGATGGTCTACCACTCCTATAGCTACAGTTGATAATCCGCCTTCATTAAGAGACTTTTCAGAACCTGTAACCTTGAGTTTTCTCCACTCAATTCTTTCTGCAAGAGGCTCAAGCAAGATATTCTATAACCGCATCAAGCTGTGTTTTTTGAAGTTCGGTAGGTAAATCTTCTCCACTTGACTCAAGTCTTGAAATATAAACTTTTAGAATACCCTCTTTATTCAAGTTATCATTTTCCGCTACAAATCCGAACAAATCATATAACTTTCTTTCATTTCTTTCATTCTCTTCTATGTTAATAGAGTTCTTTTTAAGTATGCTTTCCAGTTTTTCAATAATTTCAGCCTCAGTCTTAGAACTGTAGTTCGCATTATTATTAATATACTCAATCATAAGTTCGATTATTTTCAAAATCCAAGCTTCCTTCTTCTCCTTGGCAAGCTTTCTTTGATTGGCATTGCCCACCAGCGAAACTTTACCGTTAAGATCGAGCATATTTGCAATTTTCTGATTTTGAGACTGATCCTGTTCCTGATATACGGCACCGCTATATCCTGACTGGAATAATTCATACACTTCGTCCTGTCCTACCTGCATATAACACCTTCCGGGATTGGTAAGATAGGCTGCATCCGGCTTTTTAAGCATATCTTTGGAGTCTTGCACATCCTGTACTCTAAGACAGAGTCTGAACTTTGAGTTACTCCATATATTATCATCTACAGTTCCTGCCGGTTTTTGAGTTGACAAAATTAAGTGTACTCCAAGGGAACGACCTACCTGTGCAACACTTATAAGCTGCTTCATGAATTCCGGCTCTTCCCTCTTAAGCTCGGCAAACTCATCTACTATAATAAGTAAATGCGGCATCGGCTCTGTGATACTTCCGTCCTTATAAAGTCTGGTATAGTTATTGATATTATTGACTCCCGCTTCGTTAAGCATTCTTTGTCTTCTTCTGTTCTCACTCTTAATTGATGCCAAGGCTCTTTGAATTTGATTGCCCGAAAGGTTGGATATAGCTCCTACCATATGAGGAAGTCCGTCAAAAAGATTAGCCATACCTCCGCCCTTGTAATCAATGATAAAATAAGCCACATCATCGGGGCTGAAATTAATTGCAAGTGAGAGCAGGTAGGTTTGCAAGGTCTCACTTTTTCCCGAACCTGTAGTACCTGCTATAAGCCCGTGAGGACCGTGATATTTTTCATGTATATCAAGAAAACAAGGCTTTCCTCCGTCCTTAACTCCTACCAGTGAACGCATAGACTCATAAGAACGATTTTTAATCCAGCGACTGTAAACTCCTATCTCGCTAAGTGAATTGACTCCATACATTTTAATAAAGTCAATACCTGCCGGAAGTCCTGCAAACTGAGTATTTTCCTTAACCTTATAAGTTGCAAGCTTTCTTGCAGCCGCATCAAGATTTTTATCACTTATATAATCAAATTTAATTGCTACTCTGTCTTCATAGTCTGCCAATAATGAATAGAATCCTCTGAAATAGTCTTCATTTTGTATAACAAAATCAACCTCATTAGGAAGGTCTGTAACGGAGTCCGCTATTATTATAGTATGCAAACCTACATTCTTCTTGCTGTCTACAAAGCTTTTAATAAGTTCTCCCTCGAGATACTCCTTATCCGTAAGCATAAGTACATAATGGGTACTGTAGCTGAGATTGTCTTTTTCAGAATTGAATCTATCCCTCAGGCACTGACCAAGGTCAAAGAATACCTCTCTTGCCTCATCCTTGCTCCCTGCAATATATCTGGTCTTTTTGTCTGTTGACCAACAGTGCGGAAACCACTTCAAAGGTTCAAGTGAGTTTGCTTCAAGTTCCTTTTTCTCATCATATATGGCTGCAAGTTTCACATCAGTATAGCAATTATTGTATGCAATCTGCACTGCTAAAAGCCTGAGTATATCAACTGCTCCCTCACGGTTTCGACCGCTTACCACACCTATAATACTTTGATTCATTAAATCTATGCCTACCGGAACTTCTTTTAACTCCTTGAATGTCTTCTTGATTTCTTCGCCCTTACCCTGCCATGGGTCTTTTTCTACACGAAATCCCTGCCTTCTTACATTAATTTCCGCCAATGAAGGAATATTGCCTATACCTAATCTGTAGTACATAAAATCCTTATGATTTTGATTTCTTGTCCACAGCTGACCCTCATCAACATCCCCAAGATAGGCACTGACTTCCATATACATTCTTCCAAGTGAAGCTCTTCTTTGATTATAGTCTTCTTCTATTTCCGTACCTTTTTCATCAAGATATTCGCTATAGGCTTTGATTCTTTTT
>CAJPUK010000140.1 GCA_905373785.1 uncultured Johnsonella sp.
AAGTATTATAAATACTTATAAGTTCGCCACCGTTATATAAGTCCTTTCTGTTAATGCCGAAATACTCTTCAATAGACTTTTGTTTTATATGGGAAAGATCAAATACCTTTTTAAGAGGGCAGGCTTTTCTGTAAATATCCATGCTTTTAAGTTCACTTAAAAAAGGCTCCATGCCATAGCTTAAAGCAGCCTTATTAACAAAAGGTATGTCAAAACTGTCGCCGTTAAAGTGTATAAGCAAGTTAAAGTCTTTAATAAAATCTTTAAATTCAGTTAAAAGCTTTTGCTCGTCTAAAAGACTGTCGGCAAACCATTGTATAAAATTATATTTGCTTTCGCTTATTTTATATAAAACCGCTATAATATATATATGTCCGTTTTTAGCAGATAAAGAAGTAGTTTCTATATCAAAAAATACGGAATTTTCTAAATCCAAAAGCTTAAAATTTTTTATATAGGCAGGTGTATCGAAAGTTTTTTCTATTTTTTTCATAAATAAAATTCCTTGGCTTGTAATAAAAAATCCCTTTTTATCGGCTTCGATAGGTAGTTTTATATTTTGATTATAGAAAAAATATAAAGAGCGGTCAATTATTATATAGTAAAAAAAATGTTAAAAGATTATAATAAGGGTTACGGTTAAGCTAATTGCTTCATTTTTGTTAAGATAATAAAGCTTGTAATACGGATTTTATAAATTTGATGAAGCTAAAGTATAGTAACCGATAAATATCAGGGATTTTAAGGTAAAGCTATGATTTCGTATGTAAAAGGCATACTGTCGGAAAAGTTTACAGACAGTGTGGTGGTTGAGTCCGGAGGTTTCGGTGTAGAAATATATGTACCCGAGGTACTTGTAAAAAGTCTACCGGCTATTGGAGAAAGTGTATGTATATATACTTTTTTTAAGGTCAGTGAGGATGCACTGAGCTTATATGGTTTTTTAAACAGACAGGATCTTGACATATTTAAAAAATTAATATCTGTAAGCGGTATAGGTGCTAAGACAGCACTTGGTATTATGTCCGCTTTGGACAGTTTTACGCTTAGTCAGGCAATAGTAAGTGAAGATATCAAACTTATTTCAAAGGCTCCGGGAGTGGGTACCAAGACAGCAAAAAGGATGATACTTGAGCTTAAAGATAAAATAAGTACTCAGGATATAATACCAAGGGAATATGGCGGTGAATCAAAGATCATACATACAGCGGCTTATGACGAGGTTTTAGCCGCACTTGTAGTACTTGGTTATAAGGAGTTTGATGCAGGCAGGGCTATAAGTTCGGTTGAAGATTATGAGGATATGGATGCTGAAAGCTTGCTTAAACAGGCATTAAAAAAGCTTACATAAAGGAATAGGAAATGGAAAAAAGAATTATAAGTACGGGGCTTCTTGAAGAAGACAGCCGTATAGAAAGCAGTTTAAGACCTATAAGCTTAGATGAATATATAGGTCAGGATAAGATAAAAGATAATATTAAAGTGTATATAGAAGCAGCAAAACAAAGAAAAGAAAGTCTTGATCATGTGCTTTTTTACGGTCCTCCGGGGCTTGGAAAGACCACATTAAGTACTATTATAGCACATGAGATGGGAGTTAACATAAAGGTAAGCTCGGGACCGGCTATAGAAAAGCCGGGGGAAATGGCAGCCATACTTAATAATCTTTCAGAAAATGATGTGCTTTTTATAGATGAAATACACAGA
The DNA here is from genome assembly GCA_905373785.1 of uncultured Johnsonella sp. Lineage (GTDB taxonomy): Bacteria > Bacillota > Clostridia > Lachnospirales > Lachnospiraceae > Johnsonella. The sequence continues at coordinate 1,708 of CAJPUK010000140.1, forward strand.
CTTAACAGACAGGTGGAAGAGGTCTTATACCCTGCTATGGAAGACTTTGCCATAGATATAATACTGGGTAAAGAATCCTCGGCAAGAAGTATAAGGCTGGAACTTCCAAGGTTTACACTGGTTGGAGCAACTACAAGAGCCGGTCTTTTAACAGCTCCGCTTAGAGACAGGTTCGGGGTGGTTCAAAAGATGGAGTTTTATACGGTAGAGGATTTGAGTACTATTATAAAGCGTTCAGCAAAGGTTTTGGATGTTGAGATAGATGAGTACGGGGCGGTAGAAATAGCTAAAAGGAGCAGGGGAACGCCGAGACTTGCAAACAGGCTCTTAAAAAGGCTTAGAGATTTTGCTCAGGTAAGGTATGAGGGCAAGATAGATATGAAGGTTGCAAGGGAAGTTTTAGATATACTTGATGTGGATAAGATGGGACTTGATCAAAATGACAGGGATATACTGCTTACTATAATAGATAAATTTGCCGGAGGTCCTGTAGGACTTGATACCTTGGCAGCGGCTTTAGGCGAAGACAGCGCTACCTTGGAGGAAGTTTATGAGCCTTATCTTTTGATGAACGGTTTGATCGACAGAACCAAAAAGGGCAGAATGGCTACAGATCTGGCTTATAAACATCTTGACAGGTATAGAGAAAAATAAGTTTGGAGAGATATAGTTTATGAAAAAAACAGAAGTACTTGCACCGGCAGGCTCTTATGAAAGCCTTGTGGCAGCAGTCAATGCCGGAGCGGATGCCGTATATATGGGAGGCAGTAAGTTCGGTGCAAGAGCCTATGCGGACAATCCTGACGAGGATATGTTCTTAAAAGGCTTAAGTTATGCACACCACCACGGCGTGAAAGTATATATGACTGTAAATACCTTACTTAAAGAAGAGGAGATAGAAGGACTTGTTGAATATATAAAACCCTACTATGAGTCAGGGCTTGATGCGGTAATAGTTCAGGACTTGGGAGTATTCAGTCTGGTACGAAAACATTTCCCCGATATGGAAATTCATATCAGTACGCAGATGAGTCTTATGGGTGAGCAGGAAGTTTTGCAGTTTTATAAACTTGGAGCAAGCAGGGTGGTGCCGGCAAGAGAGCTTTCACTTGAAGAAATAAAAAGAATCAACGAAACTTGCGATATTGACATAGAATGTTTTGTGCACGGAGCATTGTGTTATGCGTATTCGGGACAATGTCTTATGAGCTCCATGATAGGAGGAAGAAGTGCCAACAGAGGAAGGTGTGCTCAAACCTGCAGGCTTGATTTTAACTTACATAAGTCAAAAAGCGAGGGTGAGACTTTAAGTGCGGATGAGAAAATAAATGCCAAAAATTCCAAGAAACTGCTAAGCTGTAAGGATTTATGCAGCTTGGATGTGCTGCCGGATATGATAGAGGCAGGGGTTGATTCTCTAAAAATAGAAGGACGCATGAAGTCTGCAAGATATACTGCCGGAGTTGTAAGTATATGGAGAAAGTATGTGGATCTATATCTAAGTAAAGGCAGGAGTGCCTATGAAGTAAAGGATGCTGACAGGAAAAGACTGTTGGAGCTTTTTGACAGAGGAGGGCAGACCGAAGGTTATGCCTATGAGCACAACGGTAAGGATATGATAGTCCTTAATGAAGTTCTTAAGAAGAACAAGGCGGATGAAGCCTTTTTTGCCTTTTTAGATAAAACTTATGTAGAAAATATTAAAAAGATAGATATAGATGTAAAGGCTGTTATTAAAAAGAATAAAGCCATGCAGCTTAGTTTGTATACAAATATTTTGGGTAAGGATTTTACAGTAAGTGTAGATACTTTAGAAGCGGATGAGGCTAAAAGCAGGTCGGCTACAAAAGATGATATAGCAAAGCAGCTCTTAAAGACGGGAAATACACTTTATGAAGTTAAACATCTTGACATAGAGCTGGACGACGGACTTTTTGTTGCCAATAAGCTTCTTAACGATCTGAGAAGGAGTGCAGTAGATGCCTTGGAAGCAAAGATACTTGGAAAAAGGATTTACAAAGAGCCTGAAAATGAAGAAAAGGCGTTAAATATTAATACGCTTGAAGAAAAAGACTTTATTCATGTGGTTTGTGAAGAAAAAAGACAACTTGATACCATGCTTAGACTACTGGAAAAATCCAAAGGCACTAATATAAAAGAAATCAGCTTTGAGGCTGACACCGTAGCACCCGAGCTTTGGAGCTTTTATACAAATGAATTCAAAAAGCTTGGCTTAAAAGTCAACCTCTACACCCCACATATATTTAGACTGCATGCAAAAGTATTTTTCAAGAAAAATATGGATTTACTGAAGGCGGCGGGATTTGACGGATATATTATAAGAAGTCTTGAGGCTGCTTTTTTCCTGAATATGGTTTTGGGAAGTAAAGAAGAAGTGAATTATATATTCGACTATAATTTATATGCCTTTAACTCGGTATCAAAAAGGATGTTAAGAGAGCTTGGTGCAGATAGACTTACACTGCCGCTTGAACTTAATATCAACGAGTTAAAGAAGATAGATCCTGAAGGCATGGAGACCTTGGTATATGGTAGGATTCCGCTTATGATTTCAGCACAGTGTCTTAAAAAAACAAGTACAGGTTGTGATAAAAAGTCTGAAACACTTATACTAAAAGACAGGTATAACGAAGATATGCCTGTAAAGAACAAATGCACATTTTGTTATAATATCATATATAATGCAAAGACATTTTCCACATTAAGTTTGTCAAGGAAGGTAATGGCTCTAAAACCCTCGGTGTATAGGATCTGGTTCAGTACCGAAGATGGGACGGGTGTCGAGAGAGTTATAAAGGATTATGTAAGGGCTTATACTTATAAAGAAAATGTTTCCGAGACAGTTGCGGCTCATACTAAGGGACATTTAAAAAGAGGTGTGGAGTAAAAATGCAGTTATCGATTTTGTACAAAATAATCAGCAAAATTTATTAAAAAAATTGTAAGAATAAGGTTGGTACAAATGTATACAGGGCTGTTTGGAGTACTAATATAAGCAAAGAAGCTGCTGTATAATTATTTAAGAAAGACTATACAAGGCATTGCCATATGGATATTTATAATATATACTTGTACTTAGACGCACACATAAAGCAGGAGGGGGAAGCATGATAGAGGCTACGAGCTGTGGTGGTGTGGTGATATTTAGAAATAAAGTACTGGTATTATATAAAAATTATAAAAATAGATATGAGGGCTGGGTACTTCCCAAGGGAACAGTGGAGTCCGGGGAATCATATGAGCAAACTGCACTTAGAGAAGTTAAAGAAGAGAGCGGAGTAAGTGCAAGGATCGTAGAGTATCTTGGAAAAAGTCAATATAGTTTCAGTGCCTATACCGAGATCGTAGAGAAGGAAGTGCATTGGTATCTTATGTTATCGGACAGTTATTTCAGTAAACCACAGCAAGAGGAGTTTTTTTTAGACTCCGGATATTATAAATTTTATGAGGCATATCATTTGCTTAAATTCGCAAATGAAAAAATAATGCTGCAAAAGGCATTTAATAAATATAATG
>CAJPUK010000141.1 GCA_905373785.1 uncultured Johnsonella sp.
ATAAGCAATATTGCTCTTATGCTGGGCTTTAACTCCATACATTACTTTTCAAGGGCGTTTACACAAAAATACTCCATCTCTCCAAGCGAATATGCCAAACAGATGCTTAAAATCTAACTTTTTATAACATCCGACTTACTTATTGATAACAAAATCTGTCGGTATACTATATATTTTATGACTTTAACTGACAATTATATTACTTCCTTTGTATTATATTGACATAGGCTTATACTTGCTTTATAAGTATAATATACATTTTATATAAATATAAAGCATGCGGTTTTTTATACCAAGGAGGTAGATTATGAGGCGTTTCAGATTACTCGTACTTACAATTATCATTACAGCAGCAAGCAGTTTTACAGCTCTTGCAGGACAGTGGATAAAGGACAATAAAGGTTGGTGGTATAAATATAACAAAGGTTGGTGGCCTGCTGCAAAGTGGCAGGAAATAGACGGCAAATGGTATTACTTCCACGCTGACGGGTATATGGCATATAATACCTGGATAGGTGATTATTATGTATCCGCTTCAGGTGCAATGCTTACAAATACTACTACTCCTGACGGCTATAGAGTAGGTGCTGACGGTGCTTGGGTAAGACCGGCTTACAATATGAGCCTTTCAAATCTTCCGATAAGCAAAGAGCCTTTTGACGGCTATAAGGTAGTTGTTGATAAGAAGGCACTTAAGTTCTATCGTCCCGGACGCAGTGAGATAAAATCTATAGCGCCCTCTGATATAGGATATTCCGAGTCTCCTGAAGAGCTTATGAGATTTGGATTTATAGAAGGCTGATATTAGACTAAACCTATCTTACCTCACACACTCTCTTTTAAATAAAACCTTGTTACAGTTCAGCCGGGTCATTAATCTTCGTCAAAAAAACTAAAAATATTTAACTTTTATTTATAAGTTGGACGAGGATGAATGTCAGAAGTATCCTCTTAGATATACATATATAATATACAAAATGAAAGCTTGCTCTCAGGCGTATATTACACAGGTATACCAAAACCGGCTAAACTGTAACAAGACCTCAAAGGGATTGCATATGCTTCTTGGCAAGATAGTTGAATTATTTTATTTTATATTTTCAATATATCTTCCACTATAAGTTCAGCTTTAAGTCTGTTTTTCTTTAACATATCTTCTATGTTGTATCTGTCTGCAAACTCTTTTTTCAAGCCATAGTTTAATACCTTCATATCGGAGTTTCCGAAGTATCTTGTAATTTTTTCTCCAAAGCCTCCGTCTAAAACTCCGTCTTCCAAGGTGATTACTAAGCTGTGGTCCTTTTTTAGTTCTTCCATAAGCTCCTCATCAACTCCGCTAATGTAAAAAGGGTTTATCAAAGTAGCTTCTTTTCCCGTTTTTTCTTTGTAAAGTTCGACTACTTCTTCTCCCAATTTATAAAAGCTTCCCAAGCCTAAAACCGCAAGCGCTTCACCTTTTTGTGTAAGTTCGTATTTATTTATTTTTGAAAAATCTTTTTTGTATTCTTCAGCACTTGAAATCACTTCTCCCGCAGGCATGCGTATCGCTACCGGATGCTCGGTTTGCTCTATACTCCACTCAAGGCTTGCAAGGTATTCTTCCTTGTTGGTTGGTGCAAGGTATACAAGGTTAGGTATGTTTGACATAAACGGTATATCAAACCAACCCAGATGCGTAACATCATTACCCCCTCCAAGCATACCTGAGTAATATACAATAATTGTAGCAGGATTATTATTTATACAAAGATCCTGTGATAACTGGTCATAGGTTCTTTGTACAAAGGTACTTATAACTCCATATACCGATTTTATTCCCTTTGCAGCCATGCCTGAAGCAAGGGCTACAGCTGTCTCTTCCGCTATTCCGACATCTATAAATTGTGTACCGGCTTCTTTTCTTTGCTTAGCTCCAAAGCCTATGGCTGCCGGTGTACCCGAGTTGATTATAAGCACTTTTTTATCAGCCTTCATCTTTTTAAGGAGATAGTTTGCAGTTATAGCGGTATAATTTTCTTTTAGCGGCTCATTTTCATCATAGCCTAAAGGTTTTAAGGTATTTATATCAAATGCACCGGTATAGTGCCAACTTTCTCTATCAAGCTCCGCCGGCTTAAATCCCTTGCCCTTTTGTGTTACTATATGAACAACTACCGCATGATTTACATCTTTTACGTCTTTAAGGGCATTGATCATAGCTTCCAAATCATTGCCGTCTTTTACAAAGACATAGTCAAGATCCATAGCTTTAAAAAGATTACACTCGGCTTTACCCTCAGTCTCTCTTAACAACTGTAAGTTTTTATAAAGCCCTCCATGGTTTTTGGCAATAGACATACCGTTATCATTTACGATTATAATCATATTGCTCCTTAGTTCGGAGGCAAAGTTGATTCCCTCCAAGGCTTCTCCACCTCCCAGTGAACCGTCTCCTATTACAACAACTACATTGCCCTCTTCCCCTTTTACATCTCTTGCTTTTACCAGTCCGCAAGCCAAACTTACGGATGTGGAAGTGTGACCTAAAATAAAATGATCGTGTTCGCTTTCATGCTGATTACTGTATCCGGTTACATCAGCATAGTGTTTCTCATCAGTAAAGGCAAGTCTTCTTCCGGTAAGCATCTTATGAGGATAACATTGATGAGAAACATCAAATACAAATTTATCTTTTGGAGAGTCAAATACATAGTGCAACGCTATTGTCGCTTCCACTATAGCAAGATTAGGTCCGAAATGCCCGCCATGCTTAGCACCTCTTGTTATTACCGCTTCCCTGATTTCCTTCGCAAGTATCTTCATCTCATCAATATTCAACTTTTTCACATCTTTGGGTTCATTTATATGTTCAAGATACATGATATCAGTTCCTTTCTTTTAAGCATCTGTCCCGGTATCAAAGCATACCCTTTGTAACACCTGATATGATAACACGCGAACTACCCATAGTCTAAAGCCTATGGGTTTCCTGCTTCGCTGACCTCGCAACCTACTATCTCCACAGGCGTTAATTCGGGCAGTCCCTGCCCTATCATTTTTCTTATACTACTTTTCTTAACCCTTCTGCTTTATAAATTTATTCAACTATTTCCTGTATGGCATACCTTGATACGGTAACAATAGTGTGAGCTGCTATCTCAACAAAAACTTTATCATCATCTACTGCTGTAACTTTCCCATAAATACCGTTAGCACATAACACCTGTACTCCGGGCTTTAAACCGGATTGAAGGTTTAACATATCTTCTCTTCTTTTTTTCATATTCTTAGCGGATACCGACCAAAGTATTATGGCAGCTATGCCGATAAGCGTAGCTACTGTAATACAAGTCCACACTATTATCAGAAATACGTCATCCATTATATACCATCCTCTGCCACATCATCCTTGTGTTCCTTAAGCTCAAGTCTCAATACCTGACTTTTTCCGGTCTCGACCAAAGCCTTAGCCATGTCTGCCGCATCATCATATACATTCATAAGCATAAAAGCTTCTATAAGCATAGGCAAATTAGTACCTGCCATTATTTCTATATCCTTATCTAAGTACTTATATTTAAGCTCTGAAGCTGTTTTAAAAGGTGATCCTCCTGCTATATCTGAAAACACCACTATAGATTTCACAGCCTTTAAGGTATCAAATGCCGCTTTTAAGTTTTCCTCCAACTCATGTATATTGTGCTTAGCCTCAAAGTCTACAGCCAATATGTGTTCATTCTCTCCGGCTATTAAATTAAGTGCAGAACAAATACCTGTTGCAAAATTCCCATGACCTGTTACAAGTAAAGCTATCATTTACAGTCTCCCAATTTTTATAAATTTTTTCTCATCACACCTACACATTATTATAAAAATATCTCTAATCTTAGAACTATTCATACTTATATAATGTAACACCCTTTACAACCCTATTCACTTCCCCGGTAGGGCAAGGATTGTCAGGTGTCAAATTCATCGACAAGGACTTAAATACTGCCAAACTTTGTGCAAATAAAATATACTCAAGTCCAAGTAACAAGGTATCTTTCTTTGCAGCAGTATCCATATGTATGCAGTAATCCGCTAAAGCTTTCACATCCTCATCCGCATTATTAAAAATAAGTACAAGCTTATTCCCCTGCCTTTGTAAAGAAATTTCTTTCAGCAAATCAAGTTCATATTTTCTTCTGTATTCATCATCACTAAGATAGAGTACGGTTAAAGTTTTTTCATTTATTACTGACTTGGGACCATGTCTGAAACCAAGAGGTGAATCGTACATAGTTACTACTTTACCTGCTGTCAGTTCAAGCATCTTAAGTGCAGACTCCTGTGCTATTCCCTTAAGAGCCTCATTTCCAAGATAAACTATTCTTGAAAAATCAAAGTTTTTTACCACATCTTTTGCAAGTGTAAAGTCAGTGCTAAGATAATTTCTTGCGGATATTACTACTTCGTCCAAGTCGGATTTAATTTTTTCAATTTTATCAAGTGAAAAAATAAGGTATGCTGCAAAAAGCATATTTGAAAAACTTGAAGTCATCGCAAAGCTTTTATCATGAGTTTCAGGGCTTAAATTAACTGCCAGACAATTTTTCCTTCCGCTTGCATACTTAGATAAAGCTCCGTCCTTGTTACAGGTAATAAATATATGATATATGTTCCTACATATAGCTTGGGCAAGTTCTACGGCACCTACCGACTCGGGCGAGTCTCCTGAACGCCCAAAGCTTACAAGCAAGGTTTTCTTTTCTCTTGATATAAAATCTTCCGGAGATACAACTATATCTGTACTTGCACAGGATTTCACCTTATGGTCAAATCTTTTATTTAATATCTGATATAAAGAATTTCCTATAAATTCACTGCTTCCCGCTCCGGTAAATATCACATCATAATCTGAAGCGGAAAATACCTCGGTAAGAAATGTTTTAATCTCTTCTTTGGAATCTAATATCTGATTATATGTTTTTTCCCAGGTACCGGGCTGTTGGAAAATCTCATTAATAGTAAATTCAGACTTTGAAGTCTTCATTTGCTCACTTGATATTTCAAAAATACTCATAAAAGCTCCCCTCTTTATAACAGTTCAATAAGCCAATTCATAATTAAACACACCTATATGATAATAATATGAAAATAGTCCGCCAATAAATTTATTAGCTCTAAAATCTATCAAACTGTTACTCATTTTTAAATTTTAAGGGTATTA
>CAJPUK010000142.1 GCA_905373785.1 uncultured Johnsonella sp.
AACTTATTTGACCTTTTATTATATACTACTATTAGTATTTAGACTAATTTCAGGAGAAATCATGCAATTAAATTATGCCCCCAAAATACTCGGAATTGTAGCTGAGTATAATCCCTTTCATTCAGGACACCTTTATCAAATTAATAAAGCAAAATCTATATGTGCCGCCGATTATGTAGTTGTTATTATGAGCGGACATTTTACTCAGCGTGGTGAAGCGGCTATTTATGACCCTTACCTAAGAACTGAAATGGCTCTAAAAGCAGGTGTCGATGCCGTATATGAAATGCCGGCTGCATTTTCCACCGCTTCGGCAGCGGATTTTGCTTTTTATGCGGTTACATTCCTGACCTTATTAAATGTTGACTACATATCCTTCGGAGTGGAGGATGCCACCTTAGATGAACTTGAAAACCTTGCTGATATTTTGTTAAATGAAAGTGAAGGTTTTAAAAATCTGATTAAAGAAAAACTTTCAAAAGGCTATACTTATCCTCTTGCAAGAAAGGAGGCATTTTTAAATGAACTTAAAAATTTCAGAAACTTTGATGAAACCAAAATAAAAAGCCTTTTATCAACTCCCAACAACATACTGGGACTTGAATATATATATACAATAAAAAAAATAGGTTCACATTTGAGACCTGTATTAATCAAAAGAAAAGGTTCAGACTATCACGATAAGGGTATAGCCTATAATAAAGAGAACTCTTCCGCTACCGCCCTGAGAAAGTACTTGAGCTTACATTCCGAGCTTAAGGAACTTGAAAGCAGCCTTATGCCGTCTTCTATAGAAATAATCAAGAAAAGCAAACCTTTATTTGCTGATGATTTTAGGGGAAGTATAAGCAGAAAACTTTATGATTTATTGTATAATGATGTAGATTTATCCATATACAGCGATATTTCGCCAAACCTTTCCGACAGGATCTATAAACTTAATAAAAACTACTCCGACTATGAAACAATGGTAGCTTCCATAAAAAGTAAGGACTACACCTTTACACGTATTTCAAGGGCATTGTGCCATATATTGCTCAACATAAAAAGGTCAGATACGGATATTTATAAAAATAATATAAAATATTCAAAGTTACTCGGATTTAGGAGGTCTTCAGGGCACTTACTTAAACTTATAAAAACACGCTCAAAGTTAATAAATATAACTAAGCCGGCAGATGCCAAAGATATACTCAGGGATGAAAAAGAGACATACAAGCTTTTTATGAGTGAAGTATATGCCTCATACATATATAACTCCGTCTATTATGACAAATATAAAACAGAGCTTAAAAACTCATACTCACGTGAAATAGTAATTGTATAATATCTAAATCCGATAATTCATAAAATACATTGTGAATTATTCTGAGCAAACCGGAGGTATTACACCATATTTACAGAACTAAAACTTTATATCTTTATATGCACATACTATGAGAGCTTTGAACTATGACATAAATAGTCCGAGCTAATATTCCATATATGCTTATGTTTTTTATATAACTTAAACTTATACGCTTTATTTATTATTAATAAAATCAAGTAGCTAAAACACAAGACTATATACTTTTTTTATAAGAATTGGTGTTTAGATATCTTGATTTTTTTTAATCTATATTGTAGGATATAGTATATATTTTGTAATATTTCTATGTAATATATATATTTAGCATAAAAAATGTAAAAATAAGGAGGTGCTATCATGATTTACTTTGATAATGCTGCCACTTCAATGCATAAACCGAAGGAAGTGACCGATGCGGTAGTCTTTGCTCTTAATCACTTCGGTAACGCTTCAAGAGGGGTGTATGACGAAAGCTTGCAGGCAGATAGACTTATATATGATGCAAGAAGTGAAATAGCCGCATTATTTAATGCCGGCAACCCCAGACAGGTAGCATTTAGCAAAAATTCCACAGAAAGCCTTAATATAGCTATTTTCGGTACTTTATCACCGGATGATCATGTTATCAGCAGTGTCAGTGAACATAACTCCGTACTAAGACCTCTGCATTATTTACAGGACCAAGGTATGCAGCTAAGCTTTCTCCCCATAGATGAAAAGGGCAGAATCAAACTTGACTTAATACCCTCTCTTATACAAAAAAATACCAAAGCCATAGTTATAACCCATGCCTCCAATGTAAGCGGCAATATTACCGACTTACATACAGTATCGGATTTTTGTAAAAAGTATAATTTGATGTTGATAGTTGACGCTTCACAGACCGCCGGCTCAATAGATATAGATATGCAAGCTATGGGTATTGACATACTTTGCTTTACCGGGCATAAATCTCTTATGGGACCTCAGGGAATAGGCGGACTTTGTGTCAATGAAAATATCTACATAAAGCCTTTTATAGTAGGCGGAACAGGTATACATAGTTATGACCGCTTACAGCCGGACAAGATGCCTACAAGACTTGAGTCCGGAACAATCAACTCTATCGGTATAGCCGGTCTTTTGGCAGCGGTAAAATATCTTAAAGCTCAAAATGTAAGCACTCTGCATCAAAAGGCACTTGAAGTGTCACAGTACTTTTATTCTAAGCTTAGAGAGTTTGAAGGAATAAAGTTCTACGGCGATTACGAAGCTTCCAACAGGGCTGCGATAGTAAGTTTTAATATAGCCGATATAGACTCCGCCTTGATAGGAAAAAGTCTGATAAGTGATTACAATATATCTACAAGAGTAGGTACCCACTGTGCTCCGCTTTTGCATATTGCTTTCGGCACTGATAAGCAGGGTATGGTAAGGTTCAGTTTTTCACACAATAATACCTTTGAAGAAGTTAATACTGCTATACAAGCATTAAAAAACATTATAAATACAAAGGAGGATTTGTAGTATGAGTTTAGATTCAAAAAAAGGATTATTTTTACTTGGTATCATAGCAGGTCTTGCTGCCATGGTACTTGCCATAGGGGGGAATCCTAAAAATATGGCTATGTGTATAGCCTGTTTTATAAGAGACACCGCAGGCTCTTTTAAGCTTCACCAAGCAGAAGTCGTACAGTATTTCAGACCTGAGATAGTCGGTATAGTGCTTGGAGCTTTCCTTATATCATTATTTACCAAAGAGTACAGATCTACCGGCGGTTCTGCACCTGCTATCAGATTTTTACTCGGTGCGATCATGGTTATATGTGCTTTGGTTTTCCTTGGCTGCCCGCTGCGTATGGTTTTGAGGATGTCATCCGGTGATATAAGCGGTTATGTAGGTCTGGTAGGCTTCGCCCTCGGCGTGGGAACAGGCGCCTTCTTCTTAAAAAAAGGCTTCAGCCTCGGAAGATCCTATACTATCAAAAAAGAAAGCGGATATGTCCTTCCATTACTTATCACCGTAGCATTTTTAGTAAGTCTTTTTGCACCTTCACTTTTTGCTTTTAGTGAAAAAGGACCCGGAAGTGTGCATGCAGCCATAGGACTTTCCTTAGGCGCAGGTATAATATTCGGAGTAATAGCGCAAAGAAGCAGAATGTGCTTTGCAGGATCTATCAGAGATATAATCCTTCTTAAGGATTTTAAATTGATCTCTGCAATCGGAGGTGTTTTTGTTGTAATGCTTGTATATAACGTAGTTTCCGGTAATTTCAAACTTGCAGCTTTCGGTCCTATAGCACACGCTCAAACCTTATGGAACATTCTTTCTATGTATGCCGTAGGTCTTTGTGCGGTACTTTTGGGAGGTTGTCCTTTAAGACAGCTTATACTTGCAGGCAGCGGCTCTTCCGATGCCATAGTTACTGTTGTAGGTATGTTTGTAGGTGCGGCTTTGGCACACAATTTTAGCCTTGCAGGTGCTCCGGCAAGTGCTGCTACAGCGGAAAAGGCGGCTTCTGCAGGAGGTCCGGGAATAAACGGACAAATATTTGTAATAGCTTCTATAGTTATACTTTTTATCATAGCTTTTATAGGTATTAAGAAAAAAGAACAATAAGGAGATTTGATCATGAAAGAAATAGATGTAAGAGGACTTTCCTGTCCTGAGCCTGTACTTATATTAAAAAGTGAAGTTGAGAAGTCTACAGACAAGTCTTATAAAGTACTTGCAAATGAGGCTCATACTGTTAAAAACCTTAAATTATATGCTGAATCTGTAGGCAAAAAAGTATCTGTCAAGGAAGTCGGTGACGAGTACGAACTTACGGTGCAATAGATATGCATTTATACATAAGTTTTCACACCTCGGCTGAGGCTATGGCTACCGAAAAGGTAGCCAAACTTAATAATATAAAAGGTAAGCTTGTTCCACTTCCGAGGAGGATTTCGGCAAGTTGCGGTATGGCATATGAGACGGATATTGCTTCTAAGACCTTAATTAAAAACTTATTAGAAGCAAATGATATAGAATGGGATGAATTTATAGAGATTTAAGTCTTTTTAACCTAATTGCTATTTGACTTATGACGCAATTTACAGTACTATAAATGTAACTTACTGATAGGAGGTGGGAGTATGAAGGTACAAAATATATCTGATGTTAATGCTTTCTTCAAGATGATTGATGAATGCAAGGGTACTGTTGAACTGGTTTCAGATGAGGGAGACAGAATCAATCTAAAGAGCAAACTTTCTCAATATCTTTCAATGGCGACTTTATTTTCTAACGGTTATATTGAAAAGCTTGACTTAGTAGCTCATGAGAAAGAAGATATAGAAAGAATTATCAAGTTTATGTATCAAGGAGAATAAAAAAAGCTTGTAATCGGACTCGAACCGATGACCTACTCATTACGAATGAGTTGCGCTACCTACTGCGCCATACAAGCAAATCTTTTAAGAACTGTCATAAAACTGTTAAAACGGCTTTGTGGCAGTTTTTTTCATCCCAGAAGCCGTGTAAGGAAATTTATACTGTAATAAAAAAGCTTTGAGCATCTATAACTCAAAGCTTTCATGACCAATCCGGGAATCGAACCCGGGTTTGCGCCGTGAGAGGGCGCCGTCTTAGCCGCTTGACCAATTGGCCTTGGTATCCTAAGCACTGTGATAGTATACATAAAAAAATATTAATTGTCAAGCATTTATAATAAAAAAAATAAAAAACTTCCATATGATGTTACCGTGCAGGTAGATCATTCATCTTCTCCCAAAAGACTAAAAATGCTTAATTTTTATCTATAAAGTAAACGAAGATGAACTTCGGCAACAGCCTGACAGATATACATGTATAATAT
>CAJPUK010000143.1 GCA_905373785.1 uncultured Johnsonella sp.
CCTACTATCTCCACAGGCGTTAATTCGGGCAGTCCCTGCCCTATTGTTTTTTCTAATGCTCTTACTCAATCAGATAGACATCAAAATATTGAACTCCGTGAGCCAGGGCTTCCGGATATGAAGCGTAAAATATATCTACCGTATTACCTCTTACTGCACTTCCCTTATCTTCAACAGTATACACTATAGGACTGTCTCCAAGTCTGATCTTAGTACCCGGAGGAAGTACAGCCCAATCAGCCGCAACAGTGTGTGCAACCTTAGGAAGGACTCCACTTGCGGTTTTCTGAGGATTAAGCTCAGTACTGTCATTGTAACCAGTTGTCTTAAACTTACCTATATATGTTCCTTTAGCTTTTAATTTTGCTTCTTCGGCAAGTCTTGCTTCTTCGGCAAGTCTTTCCGCCTCCTTTTCTTTTAACTCAAGTGCATATCCCGGACCTGATTTGGCATTGATCTCCATTTGTTTTTTACTGTCTACAGCTACAGCTGCCTTGGCAGGTACATATGTACAAAGTGTAAATACAGAGGATAACGCAACAATGTAGGATAAAACTCGTCTAACCATTTCATTTCACCTCCAAAGTGATAAATAAAAGTAGAAATTCACTTTGTTACATTATAATTACAAAAGTGTTAAAGGTCAATAGTGATAAGGTAAAATTAAACTTTTGTTCGATGCAAATACAACTAAGATCTGTATAAGTTATACTGATACAAGGCTTGGTTATTTTTTATATTTTGAAGTATCATAGTCTTCAACTACAATCTTATCCACATCTTGAAAAGGAGCAAGAGTGGAAACCATTTTTATAGGCTTATCATAATTATTAACACAATAATGTACTTCACCCGGTTCAATGTGGATAAAGTCTCCGACTTTTAAATGGTTAACCACATCATCAACCACTATATCGATCTCACCTTCAAGAATGTAGAAATTCTCTTCCATAACATTATGATAATGGGCTTCGAAGTCCTGTCCGGGCATAAATTGAACCACTGCAAAGTTACTTCTTGGTCCCCTCATAAGGTATTTCGGACCGCTGTCTTTGAATCTGTATTCTCTTTCATTCTCATTTAATAAAAACATATTACCTCCTATTACTTCCGGGTGCAGCCCACATATGATTTGTTAAACCTAAGTCTGCTATTTCAAGTTCTTTGGCATACCAATTTTTCCATGAAGCAAACACATCACTGTAAACTGCATAATTTTTTATATCCGGTTTATAAACGGCACTTATTTTTACCAGTTTTTTTGCCGTTTCAGATACATTTTTATATATACCCACACCCACACCTGCCAGTATAGCGGCACCAAGGGCTGTAGCTTCTTTAACTTCGGGTACTCTTACCTCCAAACCTGTAGCATCGGCTAAGATTTGACACCATAGCGGACTTTTTGAAGCTCCCGAAGCAAAGGTTATAAACTCAGGTTTATTTCCCGTTTGCTCATATACAAGCTCTATATGTCCACGAGTAAGCAAAGCGGCATTTTCAAGTATTGCTCTGTAGAAAGTATACTTGTTGAATTTTTCGGGATCCAAACTGAAATTTGAAAAAGCAGGAGCTGCATGTCTCCAGTTAGGATAGTCCATAATGTCGGAAAAAGCACATTTCATACCGTAGCAACCTATAGGAACCTTGCTTGCTTTTTCATTCATCAAGTCATATACATCTCTACCTGCTTTTTTTGCCTCTTCCTTTTCATATTCGCAAAAGGCATCTCTGAACCAACGCATGATAAGTCCGGGATTAAAAGCTATCGCCTCGTATTGCCAAATGTTTTTAACTGCATGACAATTAACTCTGACCTTGGACTTATCATCTATCGCAGGTGAAGAAGTATTATATTCATACTGCCAAAAGCTTCCGCCAAATACGGCAGCCTCAAAATCATCAACTACTCCCACTCCTATACAGCCAAGCTGAGCATCTCCTCCGCCTACCACTATCGGAGTTCCTTCTTTAAGACCGGTTTCAAGAGCCGCATCTTTATTGACTGTTGAGAATAAACTTCCCGACTCAATTATTTTAGGAAAGATATTGGGGCTTATGTCAAACTGTTTTGCAATATCAAGATCCCAGTCTCTTAATTTCAAATTAACCAAACCGGTAGTGGAAGCATTGGACGGCTCACAGCAAAACTCACCGCTTAGCTTATATATAAGCCAGTCATTAAACATGGTAAGTTTACTTATCTTTTTATATATATCGGGCTCTTTGTTCTTGATCCAAAGCAGACGGGGAATAGCATCCAGTGCACTGGTCTGACCGGTTTTTTTATAGACTTCAAGCTCAAGCTTCGGATTCTTGGTAATAATCTCTTCAGCTTCTTCCTTTGCTCTTGAGTCAACATTGGCACATGCCCATATCTCTTCGCCCTTATCATCATAAAGTACTATACCCTCACGCATACAGGTAGTGGATATGGCAGCAATTTCATCGGGGTTGGCACCTGCTTGTGATATAACACCTTTGATACATTCCTTAGTCAGTTCCCAGTTGGTTTTCCAGTCGAAGTTCATACTGCCGGGGTATTTGTCTTCTTTGTGATACCATTCCCTTGAGACGCAGCCGAGCTGATGACCTTCAAGGTCAAAGAGTACAGCTCTTACACTTCCGGTTCCGGCATCAATAGCCATCAGCGTTTTCATGATTCATAACCCTCCAGATCTACTAATTTTGCGGCCGTTTCTTCATCGGTAATAAGCACATCAAGATATCCGCCTACCAGGGCTGCTTTGATAATGTCAAGCTTATGTATGCCTCCGGCTATTCCTATAACATTATTAAGAGCCTTTAATTGGAATAAAGAGGTGCTTATAAGTCTGTCTTCAAGCATACTTTGTATAGGAGTACCGTGTTTATCCACAAAGTGTGTCAGTATATCCCCTACGGCTCCCTGCATGGACAGATAAGCAAAGTCATTTGCTGAGAGTATACCGTTTTTTAATATAGTAGCCGAACTGTCCATTGAGCCCAGTCCTATTATGGAAAATGATGCAAGCTCGGTCATTCTGCTGATTTCTATAACACTGGGTTCATTTAACAAAGCACGGCATACATACTTGTCCGAGAGCATGAGAGGACTGGGATATAAATACAGCTTGGCATTAAATATATTGGACTGTGTATTAGGAAGATAGTAGCTTACGCCTCCGGTCAAAGAAACTACGGAGATAGGAACTTCCGTAGTCCTTGCAAGGTGATTGAGTACCTTGGAAGGGGTGTCTCCATACCCCATGTTGATATACATAGGATCCTGCATTTCAAGCATACGGTCTGAAATATAGGTAGCGGCAGACTGAGCAAGTACATCATTCATTCTTGAAGGCTCTTTTGGAGTAGGTATTACAAAAACATCCTCAAGCTTATATTTATCAAAAATAAGTTTTTCCAGGAGTCTTTTCTTTTCTTTATTTTGAGCTATCCTAAATTGAATAATTCCGTTTTGTTTGGCAAAGTCAAGAAGTTTAACAACTCTCATTCGTGAAATACCCAGTTTTTCTGCTATAGCCTGCTGAGTTAAATTTTCAATATAATAATGCCAGGCAACTTTAGTTATTATCTCATCTTTATAATCAGTCATATTCCCTCCTTATTCATACAGATAAAATTTTTGAACATTAAATTTATTTTAGAACAAAATATCATATTTATAGTATAAATGTCAAACTTAAATATGCATAAACTTTATTAGCAATATATAGTAAAAATGCTACTTGAATATTTTTGATATATAGGATATAATCTTTTACAAAAGTTTCAAGATGAACAAATGATATAGAAGATTAGTATAGAAAATAGGCTATTTTTTAGTTGAATTAATTATTTCAGGAGGATCGGTTTATGAATAATCTCCTTTCCGTAAATGCTATTACCAAGCAATTTGGTTTAAACAAAGTTTTAAAAGGTATAGATTTGGAAGTCAACGAGGGCGAAGTCTTATCCCTCATAGGCGGTAACGGTGCCGGAAAATCAACCTTAATGAAGATTATTATGGGTATATATCCGCCCGATACAGGCGCTATAAGCGTAAAAGGTGAGAAGATACATACATTTAAGCCTTCTGTGGCACTTGCAAAGGGTATATATATGGTTCCTCAAGAACCCATGCTCTTTCCGAACATGAGTGTAAGAGAGAATATACTTATAGGCTTTAAGGAAAGTCAGACGGAACTCAACAAAAGACTTGATACTATTCTAAATGAGATAGGCTGGAAGTTTGATCTTGACAGAAAGGCTTTAAGTTTATCCATAGCTGAACAGCAGCTTGTAGAGCTTTTAAGAGGTCTTATGCGTGAGAGTAAGGTACTTATACTCGATGAGCCGACCTCATCACTGACTTTTGAAGAAGTTGAATCCTTATTCAAAGTAGTGGAAGACTTAAAGAAAAAGGGCATAGGTATAATATATATAACTCACAGACTCACGGAAGTATTTACTATAAGTACTCATGTGGCAATAATGAGAGACGGAGTTATAACCGTACAGGGTAAGATATCCGAATTTACAAAAGATATGCTTATAAAAGGACTGCTCCCGCCTAATATAGAAGAGTTTGAAGAAAAAAGCGAGAGTGAATCCAAGATAGAGTATGACAAATTAAAACCTGTATTCAGCCTTAAAAATTACAGCGGATACGGATTTAAAGATGTAAGTTTTGATGTATATCCCGGAGAAATACTCGGAATTGCCGGACTTGTAGGTGCAGGCAGAACAGAGCTTGCCACAACAATTTTCGGAATGGAAAAGGTGCTGTCGGGTAAGGCGTATCTTGACGGAAAGGATATAAGCGGTATCTCTACAAAAGAGGCTATTGCTGTAGGAATCAATTATGTACCTGAAGACAGAAGATTAAACGGACTTTTCGGAATAAGCTCCGTAGCTGCCAATACTACATCATCACTTTTATCAAATAATTTTTTAGGTTCGTTTTGGCTTAACAGAAAAAAAGAAAAAGAAATTACTGCAAAATATGTAAATGATTTTAAAACCAAGATAAC
>CAJPUK010000144.1 GCA_905373785.1 uncultured Johnsonella sp.
GCAGCTAAGTCCGAATATGCAAAAGATGCGAATGAGAAGTTAAATGCAGCTAAGTTCGAATATACAAAAGATGCTGATAAAAAAGAGGAAAATAGACCTAAGGAACTTAGGCTGATAATAGAGCTTGATAAGGACTCCTTAGTAGAAGAGGCTATAAATAAAGATATAGATTATGATAAATTGGATATAGCCTTTATAGATGAGAAAAAACAGGAATTAAAAGAAGATCAGGACAAGCTTTTAACAGAGATAAAAAATGAAGCTATAAAAGCGGATGTTGAGGAAGTAAGGCATTATGATACTATATTTAACGGAGTGGCATTAAGTGCCGATGAGACTGAGATAGGAAAAATAGAAGCACTCCCCGGAGTAAAAAGCGTGTATGTATCACAGGAGTTTCAAAGACCTTTCCTTAAGTCTTCCAACAGCATAATAGGTTCGGGATATGCCTGGAACACACTTGGCTATAAGGGTGAAGGCAGCGTGATTGCAGTAATAGACTCAGGTATAGATTACAGACATAAGGCACTTCGACTTGATGAAGCGGTACATCCTATGTATAGTAAGGAAGATATAGAAAAGATAATAGCCGAAAAGGGATTAAAAGGTTCTTATTATTCGGATAAAGTACCTTATGGCTATAATTATTATGACTTTAATAAAAATTTGCTTAACAGTTTCGGTGTAATGCACGGTATGCATGTGTCGGGAATAGCTGCCGCCAATGATATTGACAGTAAGACCTTCGGTGTGGCACCTAATGCACAAATACTTGCACTTAAGGTGTTTTCGGATGACCTTGAGTATCCTACAACATTTACCGATATTTGGCTAAAAGCCTTGGATGATGCTATAACATTGAAGGCGGATGTAATAAACCTAAGTCTTGGAACGGCAGCCGGGTTTTCAATGGAGAACAGGGCTTATCCGGAAAATGAGGTTATCGAAAAGGCAAGAAAAGCCGGAATAGTGGTTTCGGTTGCTGCCGGTAATGATGGAAGTATTACCGCCGGCAATATAAATAACGTAGAGCCTTTAAAAGAAAATTACGATACTGCATTAATAGCCAACCCGGCAGTAAATGAAGGAACTATAGCAGTCGCATCCATGGAAAATACTAAAAGGCATATGTATGCTATAAGGTGGAAGGATAGCTGGGGTGCCTATGTAAATGAAGAAATGGATCTGCATAAGGGAGAGAACCCGAAAAAGATTATAAGTGCAGCTGTATCAGATATAAAAAACGGAAAACAAGAGCTTATTAAAAAAGAAAATATAGAAGATAAGCTGGTACTTTTTGAAATCCCTACAGCAAGAGATGCCTTTGGCTTTGGGGATAAACTTGAGGCAATAGCTGCATCAAAACCTGCTGCCATTGTTTTTTACAACAACAGGAGCATGGCTGAGCAAATAGGCGGCAATCTTGAAGTTCCGGGTAATGCAGGAAAGCTTACCTGTATCCGTATAAAAAGAAGTACCTATGATAAGTTAATGGAAGAATACGCTTATAATAATGCTCTAAGACCTGAGATATTTACGGAAATGACGGATGTTGATAATATAGCGGCAGGAAGTGTTTCAAAGTTTTCTTCATGGGGACCGACTCCGGATCTTAGAATAAAGCCGGAGATCACCGCTCCGGGAGGACATATATACTCAAGTGTTGAAGATAATAAGTATAAGGATATGTCCGGTACTTCCATGGCAGCTCCTCAGGTAACGGGAGCTACAGCCGTACTTAAACAATATATAAAAGCAAAGAATATACAAACCGATAACAGTTCGGAATTTATAAAACTTTTACTTATGAATACGGCAACTCCTCTAAAGGATGAGGGAATATTTGAAGATATACCATATTTTGTAAGACAGCAAGGAAGCGGTGCTCTAAATATTGAGAATGCATTAAAAACCACCGTAGTAGTAAGGGCACAAGGAACTAATGATAATATAGCTGACGGTAAACTTGAACTTAGGGAACTTAAGGAGAAAAGGTTTGAGGTAAGACTTAGACTTGAAAACTTCGGTGACAGTGCAAAAAGCTATAATATAAATTCAGTTGCACTTTATGAGCCTACAGACGGTACTTACAGACTTCAAAGATCGGAAATACTACATTCCAATGAGTCTAATATAAGCAGAGAGATAAGTGTAGAGGCACATTCATCTTCAAGTATAGATTTTACTATGGATTATTCGGATGCCCTAAACTTAGAAGAGGATAACTTTATAGAAGGTTTTATAAGCCTTAAGGATAAAGACGGGGTATCCGACCTTAGCATACCTTTCCTCGGATTTTACGGAGATTGGGGTAGGCAAAGAGCTATAGATGCCTTCCAGCTTCCGGAAATAGGAAGTGAAAAAAGAAATGTGCAATTTTTTGTAAATAAAAATGCCGGAGTTAGTTCTTCAATGCTTGGAACAAGCATGATGCTTAAGCTTCCGCTGTATGATAATGCGATATATTTTTCACCAAGCAGCAAGTACTATCCTGATGTGGCGGCAAGAATAGCACCGCTTAGAAATATGGAGCAGATAGAGTATTCTATACTTGATGCTAAGACGGAGGAAACTTTAAGAGTTTTAGGCGTTTCAAAGCAGGTAAGGAAGCTTAGCAGACTTTCAGTCAATAAAAGCTTTAAGTTTATGCCGGATTCGGTATGGGACGGAAAACTTGGAGGACAGGTTGTAGAAGACGGTGCTGAGTACATATACTGTATTAAGGCAAAGCTTAATAATAATAATGTGGGAGATAGCAAAGAGCAGGTCTACAAATTCCCTGTAAGAGTTGACAGCCTGGCTCCTAAGCTCAGTACTGCAAATGAAGTGCAGATAAATGATATTGACGGCAATATGAAGGAGATAGTATTTAATGTTCATGATAAGGGCATAGGTATAGAGAATGTATATTTGCAGTCAATAAGATATACACAGGCTGATAAGGCGGATACAAGCATAAGATACGGAAAATCCTTTGTTATAAGATTTCAGGATGAACCTATGAGAGAGGGAAAAGAACTTATAAAGGTTGAAGAGGGCAAGCTTAATATACCTTTAGAAGCCGTACCCAATAACCCTACTTCAAGGGGAGAAGTGTATGTGTATACCAACGGTTACAGAAATTCGGATATAGAAGTGCACTGTCCGTACTTTGCAGACACTTCGGATCTGATCATAGATGCCGTTGACTATATGGATAATAAAAGCAGAACCACTCTCGGAGCTGTCAGAGAAAGGAATTATAATCAACTTAATTTCCTTAATTTTTATGACTATATAAGCAATAACAATGCAAGTGTCTATGTAAATGATATAAAACTTGATGATATGACTTACAGTCTGATAGAAAAAGAAGCGGTGCTTAAGATACAGCTTGCAGACGATAGTTCTCATTTGCATAAACTTACTCTAAAACATGATAATATAGAGGAAAATATAATTCTTGATAATAGAGTAAACTCCGAAACGGCTAAAAAATATAACTTCAAATACGATGAAGACAAGCTTTGTTATGAGCTTACGATAAATCCTATTGATACAAGCTTTGATATAACAACGGTATTTAGAGAAGGTAAGCCTATGCAAAATCTTGGTGAGAGTCTTGAAGAAGAAAGCATTTTAGAAATTACCGATAATGCTGCCAGTCCATCCAATGCCGAAAAGAAATCTTATCCGGTAGTATTTCTTAAAACACCTGAGTTCTTTGATGTACTTGGAAACAAAAGCAACAAAGAGGGGGAGATAAATATATCCGGTTTTGTAGGATATGTAGATGAAGATGACAGTGTTGAAAGCGTGCAGATAAAGCTTGTGGACAATGACGGCAATGAGCTTTCAAGTCCTATAACTATAGGTAAAGATGAGCTTGTAAAAAACAATGTTGTCTATAAAAAAGGCGGCAAGATGATATATAAGGGAGAGGCATATTCTTTTGAAAGTAAAATAAAACTTCAAGAATTTAATGTCAATATAAAAGTGGAGGTAAGCACTAAAAATCAAAAATCAGCAAGTATAGTAAGAAGATTATTCTATGATAAGATAAATCCTTTAATAGATTATCAGGTATATGAAAGAGGACTTGATGCGGATACGGTAAACATAAAAATCCGCTCCCTTGACAATTCATTTAAGTTAAGCCTTTATAACGGCGATTCACTTATAGGAACGGATGATAAGTCCTCAAGTTCTTATATTGCAAGCAAAGACGGTACTACTACACAGATAGTTACGCAGATAGAAGTTCCGTTAAACGAGGGGCAAAACAGTATAAAAATAAGTGCTGTAGACCTTGCCGGCAATAAATCGGAAAAGACCGTATATATTTATAGGGCGAAAAATAATTAATAGACTAAAAATGCGGCAAAAGCCGCATTTTTAGTGTGGAGCTTTGGGGTTATTTGTTAATTCCTCAAGCTTCCTACACTCAAAATTTAGGTGGAAGATTAAATTCTGATTGACCGAGCATAACTTATATAATAATAAGTTGTTGATAATAGTTTGTCTGAAAATAGCTTCTTTCGGAAACCGCTTGCGCTTAAGTCCTCGTGTAGCGGTACTAACTTTTCTGCTGCACTGACGTTTGCATAAAAGAAGTACCGACACTGCGGATGTTTCCTACAGAAGTTATTTTCAGACTGCCCAACCCTCAACTGTAGACCTTATAAAAAAACAGTTATTCTCGACACAAGGGTGAGAGGGGGAGGAAGGATGCAACAAACCGGAAATCGGTCGAAATCTTATAAAAACACAATAAGCAAGGTTAAAATACAAGCTGCACCCTAACATTTACTTCTTCTCCCTATACGGACAACTGTTTTTAAGATGTGAATAAAAGTCGCTGCCACTCCTCCTCCTTTCCCTTCCCCTTAGCAACATAAACAATGGCTATTTGCCTACTCCAAACTTTTATACAGCTATTTCTTGCGGGGTAGTGATTACAGAAACACTCCCTATTTCAATCTTTGTAGCGGTTAGTACTGTTAATAAAGTGAGT
>CAJPUK010000145.1 GCA_905373785.1 uncultured Johnsonella sp.
AATATTGTCTTCATTATTTCCTCAAATTAATCTCCGACATTAACGTCTATAACAGGCGTAGCCTTGCTGTTAATAATGCTGTTGATATCTGTATAGCCAAAGTATAATTTATATGTATTTTTGGCAATTAATGCCGCATTGGAAGAAGAGTATCCGAACGGTATGTTAACCGTTAGAGTAATCTCCGGATTGGAATAAGGTGCAAAGGATACGAAAAAGGCATGATTCGCCCTGCTTTTTGTCTCCTGTGTAGTTCCCGTCTTACCTGCTATCTCCACATCCAAATCTCTGAAAACCTTCTTGGCAGATCCGTCTTTTACAACCTGTCGCATACCAAGCTGTACATAGTCCCAAGTACTGTTGTCTATATCTATGTGTGAACTTATCTTTGGTGTAAACTCGGTAATTATATTGCCATCCCTATCCTTTACATTGTCAAGAAGACTGAGTTCAAATACATTACCTCTATTGGCAACCGCACTTATATACCTTGCAAGTTGTACATTTGTAAAAAGGTGTGTTCCCTGTCCTATGGCGGACTGCTCGGGAAGTTCGTTTGAAATAACCGGTTCGGATTCTATAAGCTCAACTCCCGATTTATGATTAAGCCCGAAAAGCGTTGCATATTTTGCAATTCTCTCAAGTCCCAGACTTGTGCTATACTCATTATTTTCAGTAGTTGAAAGCCTATGTCCTATTTCAGTAAAGTAATAGTTACAAGAGTTTTGTATGGCTCCTATCATGTCAAGATTTCCGTGATATCCCGGGAATATCCAACATTTTATAGGAGGACTTGTAACATCATACCTGCCAGTACATTTTATAAGTTCTGTAGGTGATATTACCTTTTCTTCAAGTCCGGCCACGGCACTGATCGGCTTAAATGTAGAACCTGGAGCTTTTTGGGCTTGAGTGGCGTTGTTATACATAGGGAAGGATTGATCCTTATCCAATGAATTATAATATTCCACATCCATAACATTTGCAAGTCGGTTATTGTCATAACCGGGGTAGGATACCAAAGCCTTTACCTCTCCTGTATTGGAGTCGGTTATAACAACTCCGGCAGTACAGGGGTCAAGTGCAAGTTGTGCCGGTGTCAGCTCAATATTTCTGATCTTATCTATGAGAAACAGATAAGCATAGTTGGAATCACCTGTACTCAAGTTCTGCCTTTGCAGCTCATCCGGTGCCAAAACTCCCTGTTCATAAAGAGCAAGGCATAACTCATTTCCGCTTAATACATTTTGCTTTATCATATATTTATACATAAGTTTATAAAATTCCCTGTCTTCTTTTAACAGCTCTATAGTATAGTTTACCAGTGAATTATAAACTGAAGCGGCATCTGAATACTTTGCATTTGCATCAAGCTTTGTTACATCTATCCAGTTACCTGCAATACCTGTATATATAAAATCTTTCATACTGATATCATCCGCCTTCCACCTTAAAAAGTAGTCGGCATTTTCATCAATATTCGCCTTTATAATTATTCCGACATCCTCAGATGAAAGTTTTGTATATATATAATACATAAATGCATTAAGCTCTTTACCAAGCTCGGACATTTTTATATTGCCGTCTCCTGTAAGTTCAGCATATACATTGTTAATTGTCCTTTCTTTGTAGTCCAAGAATTTGGCGTAGATGTTTTTTTCAACATCACTCGCACTATCCCGACTAAACCTATCCATATTGAGTATATTGTTATTAATCAATTGGAAATAAGCATCTTTTACAGGGATAAGTCTGTTTGTGGAGTTGGTATTTTCCGTATTCGGCTCATCTTGATTGACTATCTTGGAAACCAATATACCGGCAAGCTGTTGCTCAATAATATGATATATACCTATTTGCAGCTCCCTGTCTATAGTCAGATATACATCATTGCCTGCAACGGAGGCACTTTCCTTGCTTACTTCCATAATATGACCTACATTGTCGACAAACATGGTACGGCTGCCCTTGGTACCCTTAAGAGTGGACTCCATGTACTCTTCTATTCCGCTTCGTCCTACACTGTCATTAATAGTATAGTCCGGATTTGCCTCCTGTAATTCTTTTAATTTCTCTTCATTGACCTTTCCTATATAACCTATTACAGAGGAAAAGTATATGCTGTCATTATAAACTCGTATATTTTCCTCTTCTACATTAACACCCTTTAAGTTAGACATATTTTCAAGTATAGTTACCTTAGTAGTCTCGCTTATTGCGGAAGCGACCTTGGTAGCCTCATATTTTTTATATCCTGTTAAAATCATGGTATAACGTATATTTATAATGTCCAATTTTTCTTTATCGGTAAGACTTATACTGTTTTCATTCTCATCTACAAGTTTATCCAGTTTATACGCTTTAACACGGTTATCTATAACTTCGGCAGCACTTAAAGTTGATTTGTATTTTCCGTTAGGATTGTCCAGTTCATCAACGCTTTTTAATTGATAAAGATCTTTTAAGAACCTTTTTTTGGAATTTTCATTATTGCCCGTATAATAAAAATTACCGTTATCATCAAGATTTATCTCTAAAGAGCCTATTACCTGCTCGTTATTGCTGTGAAGAAGCTTTACCAGATTATATATCATGAGATTAAGCTCATTATCCTTCTCAAAATAGCCGTTATCCTGTATGGTTACCGCATAGGCAAGCTTGTTATATGCCAGTAAATTGCCGTTTACATCATATATATTGCCTCTGGTTGCAGGTAAAGCTACAGTTTTTTCCGTCTTTGCCACATAATCCTTTTGATAGGTTTCTCCATTAATAATTTGTAAATTAAAAAGCTTGCAAAATAAAATAAAAACCAGTGTTGAATAAAGTATTGCCACTACAAGCAAGCGTGATGACAATAACTTATCCCTCAGTTCTTTTAAATATAAATTAAATCATTCAGCAATTTTCTTACCTCTTAGTATTATCCATTCTTTGTAAAGCCCTATTGTATGCGAATAAGGGTCTATATAAAAGCAATGTGAATAAAAGACTCATAATCATTTCAGGAATAATTATTGAGTTAATATAGAAAAGTAAATCAAACTTACCTCTA
Organism: uncultured Johnsonella sp.; assembly: GCA_905373785.1. GTDB lineage: Bacteria > Bacillota > Clostridia > Lachnospirales > Lachnospiraceae > Johnsonella. The sequence continues at coordinate 3,056 of CAJPUK010000145.1, forward strand.
AGCATAAATCTGAAAAAATATATCGCCAGATTATACAAAATCTCATTAAAAGCACACATAACCAGAGGCAGCACTATATAGTCTTCATAAAAGTATTTGGATAAAATACCGTCTATGTACCCCAGCCATATGTATACAAGTGTAAAAAAACCGAATACTCCGGTATAAAAAAGATCCATCAAAAGTCCTATAATTATACCGTACAGCATCCCCTCTTTCTTTCCGTATATAAAACCTATGGTAAATAGTATAATAAGTACCAGATTAGGCGCAACATTTAAAAAAGGAATAAACGGAAATATGCAATTTTGTACGGCAAATGCCATAATTATAAGTACTATATTTATAATAAATCTTCTCATTTATGGACTATCCTCTTTTTGGACTTCTTTCAAATCCGTAATTACCAAAACTTCCTGCAGGTTATCAAAACGGGCAACCGGAATCAGGTAGCCGCTTTTTGTAAGTCGACTGCTGTCTTCTGTAATATCGCTTGCATAACCTATAAGTATACCGGGTAAGTACTTTGTACTTATATTGGAGGTGACTATCTTGTCTCCGTCTCTTACATTTGCATTAATATCTATGTCGGTTATACGAAGCTTGTTATCTGCATTGACCTGCAGATCACCTGCAACTATACAGTTGGCATTGGATTGCATAGCCATGGCACTGACCCTGCTTACATCGTCTATAATAGCTCGTACAGTAGCATAATTGGTACCTACATCGGTTACTATGCCTACCAATCCGCCGTTTGCCATTACATTCATATCTATAGCAATACCGTCTTCGCTTCCCTTGTCTATTCTAAAAACCTTAAACCAGCCTACAGAATCCTTGGCAATTACTCTTGCAACCACCTTTTTATAATTAGCATACTCCGTATCCAATTTATAGAGTTTTCTAAGTCTTTCAAGTTCGAAAGTTTCTTCTGTAAGTCTTGCATTTTCTTCCGTTAATTCGGCAATACGCTCGTTAAGCTCTTTATTTTCCTCCAAGGCATTATTAAGTTTTCTTGTGTTTTCCACATAGTTGTAAAGTGCCTTGCCGGCTACATTGACACCGGTTTGTATAGGCATAAGCACATAGCCTACGCTCATACGCAAAGGCAGAAGTAAACTGTCTTTTATACTCGTACTTATTATCATTATAATACACATTATACTTAGTAGTACAAGTATTAGGCGATCGTTTTTGAAATTCATCTATAAAACTCCCTGTTCTTTGAAACTGTAGTATTTATTATCTCCTATAATAATATGATCATTTAAGTTTATGCCTACATAGCGGCAGCCTTTATTGACCAAATTGGTTACATTAATATCATCTTCACTTGGAGTCGGATTACCGCTCGGATGATTATGCAACATTATAATATTGACGGCATTATTCTTAAGTGCCGCTATAAGTACTTCTCTTACCGATATAAGTGCCGAATTTACCGTACCTACAGTAATTACAGAGTCGGATATAAGCCTTTGTCTTGTATCAAGGAAGGCAATTCTAAGCTCCTCCTGCTTTAAGTGTCTCATCTCCTGCATATAGTATCCGGCACATACTTTCGGCGAATTAAATATTTCTAAATTATCCAAAGTCTCCTGTTTCCATATACGGTGCGACAGCTCTCCTATGCAAAGAAGTTGTATCGCCTTAACCTTACCTATACCTTTTATCTTTCTGTACTCTTCATAAGTACTGTGCATAATTGATTTAAGTCCCTTTTCCCGATGGTTATTTATTATCATGGCGGCAAGCTCCACCGAGCTTACATCCTTAGTTCCGCTTCTTAATATAACTGCCAGAAGTTCGGCATCCGTTAAGGATTTGACCCCAAGTTTCAAGCATCTTTCATAAGGTCTTTCATCTAAAGGTATATCTTTTATAG
>CAJPUK010000146.1 GCA_905373785.1 uncultured Johnsonella sp.
TCTTAAATCTAATTATTATTTACAAATTTAATTATTTAATCATCAACCTCAGATTTACTTGAAATTATTGCACCGCTTGCCGCATTGATCTCATAATCATATTCCACATTGCCTGCCTTAAACTCTATATCATAGACCGATACTCCGTCATCTATATCAAGCTCTACCTTTGTAAAGCTTGCTCCTGAAACTTGCGCATGAGAAAGTGCTATCTGCTTTGCCCTTTCTGCAGAAATATTGGAATGTGCCGCTTGGGTTGGAGCTGCTGTAGGAGCCGGCGCTGCTGTCGGCGCAGGTGCTGCTGTCGGTGCAGGTGTAGGCGATTGTGTATGGTTTGGTGCTGCTGTCGGTATTGAATAATTTTCAATATCCCTGTCAACTGATACTATTGCACCGCTTGCAGCATTGATTTCATAATCATATTCAACATTTGCACTGTAAAACCCTATATCATAGACTTTTACACCGTCATCATAATCCGGCTCCGCCTTAACAAAGGATACATTGCCTCGTGAAAGACCTGCATCAGAAAGTGCTATATCTTTTGCTTTTTCTATACCTATATCTCCATTTGCAGAATTTACATCAGTCTGCTGTTGTGTATCCTGAGTATTAACAGGTATGCTGTAATCCTCAATATCAAGATCGCTTGATATTATTTCTTTGCTTACTGCATCTATCTCATAATCATACTCGACATTTTTGCTATAGAATTCTATGTCATACACCTGCCTGTTATTCTCATACTCAAGTTCAGTCTTAACAAAAGTAGCATCTTTTTGTGCGACCTTTGCATGTGCAAGTGCGATTTGCTTTGCTTCATTGATGCTGATTTGCTTTATCTTACTTGCCTTTTCTTTTGATAAAGCTTCTGTAGTGCCTGTAATATTTTCACTAACATCTTCATCTACATCTTCAATGGCATCTGCAATATTTTCCCAAATACTGTCGTCATCATAGTCAACTATATCTCTTATATCTATGCCCTTTTTTGCAACCAGAATTGCAATATCGCTTACCTTCATTTTAGCCAACTCTTTTGCATCCAAGCTGCTGTCTTTAGCTGCCAAATTAAGCACAAATACCGCTTTCCCTATGGATATATTATTTTCCTTTGCAAATTTAGCTGCATCTACAGTATTTTTCAAGGTCTGATTCATGATATTTGCCTTTATATCATTCTTATATAAAGCAAAATTTATGTCATCCAATACCTCTTCTTTAACCTTATCGGCTTTGTCCGGATTATCATTCCTTACCGTAACCAATATTCCTGTATTGTTATTTGTGATATATCCCTTTTGAACCATTGAGCCGATAAGTGCATTTACCGCAACTTTGAGTTCGGTATTTTTCAGGTTCATTCCGTCAATAACACTGTCTCCATCCTTATTGGTAGCTTGCACATCCAAAACTTTGTTCTTTTTATTTGTTACTATCTCGACTCCGGGATTTACATCTATATCCACATGGGAGTCCGGAACAAAATTATTGCCATAATACGGAACTCCCACCATCCCAACCGCAAGCAATACGCAGGCAGCTGCTGCTACTCCTATAAAACCTCTGTTGAATATATTAAACTTTTTATTTATCCCTTTTTTCGTTTTCTCTTCATCCAAAGAAGAAATATTTCGGGAGATCCTTTCAAACATATCCTCGGGAATCATTCCGGATACAGCAGTGTCGAGCTTCTTTTCAATATCTTCCCTTTTCATTAAAAGCCCTCCTCTTCCAAATATTTTTGCATCTTCCTAATAGTTCTGTTGTACTTTGAAAGTACCGTATTTATAGGCATATCAAGAAGATCTGCTATTTCTCGGTTTTTAAACCCTGCTACGGCGTGAAGCAATAGTATCGTTCTTTCATCTTCATCCAGTTTATTTACAGTAGCTTCAAGAACAATACGCTCACTGACATCTTCCACAAAAGAAAAAATCGGTTCAGGCATATCACTTACCTCTTCCATACTGTCTTCCTTCTTTCTTTCACGGAATTTCATCAGTGCAAAATTTTTTGCTATTGTAAAAATCCAAGCCATAGGTTTATCATATGATGTATAATCTTTGGCTTTTTGATATATTTTCAAAAAAGTCTCCTGCAAAACATCCTCTGCATCATGAGGATTTTTCGTTATTGAAAGGGCAAAGGCATAAACACTCTTATTTGTTTTTTCATATAAAGTATGTAATGCCTCCATGCTGCCCTTTGCGATATCTTTTATAAGTTTATCATCCACTGTCGATGAAAGCTTTGAACCCTCTTCCAAGACCGCCATCAAATTAAGCATCTTTTTATCCTTTCACTATGTTAATGCACGAGAATAGTATTTTATTGCAAGCGTTATAATTTTTTTTATTTTAATAAAAACTCTCCTGCCATGGTTATCGAATTATATCATAAAGTTTGCTTAAGCTCAAATGTAAGATGGGGTGTGGATATTAATAAGTATAGTTATTATCGCTAAAATAACTGAGCAAGAATTGATTTAGGTACGCACATCATAACCGTACGCTCAGGATCTACTACCTGACAGAATTTCAAGTCACCAACAGCACTGAGCAACATACCTGCATCATTAAGTGACAATCCAAGCTTCTTTTGCATAATTTCATTCATTATCCTTACCGCATGAAATACCGCTTTTTCAATTTCTTCATGTGAATAAATCACTCCACAGATATCATTATTTTCCAACATAGGAGTTTCAATGTTCGAACCTTTGATTACAGACAGCTTAACTTTAACATCAGCCGAAATCTCCACACCGCTTACCATAATTTCTCCGTCTCCCATGGCAGCGTGAACATCGCCTAAAGAAAAAATTGCTCCCTTATGAAATACCGGAAAATATAATGTTGCTCCTTCAGTAATTCGTTTATTGTCCATATTTCCGCCATGATTACCGGGAGTGCCGCAGTTTATAGCACCATTTTCAGGAGCCACACCTATTACACCTATCATAGTATTTGTATCAAAGACTATTTTTTCATTGAAATGAACCTTTCCGTTTTCAACTTTTAATCTTTTAACCGATTCCTCTTTAACTAATGAACCCAGCACGCCGTTATCAGGCAAGGCACACATTACTCCCTGTTTTCCAAGTGCGATCTCAAGAATCTCAACTTTAAGTATATCCCCGGGAAGTGCATTTTTAACATACACCGGACCGGTAGCCGGATTAATACAATCCCAGTTCAAACTTCCGATAGTTGAGCCTTCTTCACTCAGTTGGTCATCAAAGCAATCGTGTGTACGAAAAATCAGAGTTTCACCGTCCTCAACCTCCGCTACACATTCATTTTTAGCGTCAAATGCAAATATTCTCTTATTTTCTATTATTTTCATATCCATGCATGATCCGTTCGTACTCTCTTGTAGAAAAACGAATCTACTCCTTTCCGCCGTTATGTACTTAAACAATATCTATTCAGTCATAATATTATAATAAATGTGGTATTTACTCAAGTGTTGATACTAGTATAGTGTATCGTTGATATCTAGCTTTATTACTACTTGGTCAATAGATTGTAACACATATAGTCAAAGATAATTAAGAGCTACTCTGCTATTGCTGATATTTAGCCTTACTATCGCTTTGTTAATGTATTGCAACAAACACATAATAAAGGGAATAGAGTATTGCAGATATTAATTAAATGTCAATAATACATTACACTAGGTAATTACTTCATTTTTTTTCCAACACTTCTTTTTAATAAAATTAGAAATATTAGAGATATTTTCCCCTTCATAATAACTTACAAGTAATTTCTTAAACTCCGGTACTTCTTTTTCAGGAATTACCAAAAATCCTCCTCCATGAGATATTAAATAGTGATTGGCAAAAATCACAGATGCTCTCTTATTACCATCCAGAAAAATTTGTGTCTTCATACAATAAAGACATAGTTTAACAGCTTTATCAATTGCATCACCTTTCTCCTCAGTAATCTCTTGGATTCTATCTTTAACATCCAACTCATTAGGCAACGGGGGTACATAAGATGAACCTCCAATTGTTACAGGAACACCACGAATACGACCACCTTCTGTAAAAAAAACCTCATTAACAAGCCTTGCTATATGACTCAGCATATAATAGTCTGTTCTACTTGCTATTACATCTTTATCTAAGATAAACTCCCATGCATGTTTTAGATTTAAAATCTTCTGTACATCAGTTGCTGTCATACCGTAAACTTTTCCATTATCTATGATTTCTTCTGTCTGTGGAAAAGATGTAGCCACTCCCTCCAGTACCGCTTGGTCATAAATATTCATCTTCATGTTTATTCTTGCAAAATCAACATTATTCATAACATACGCTGGCAATTCTCCTTCTGAGTATCCTGCAATATTTAGTTGCTTTTCTATATGCCTGAGTTCCCTTCTTATTTCTCGTGCTTCTCTGGCGTTGCGAAGAAGCAAGTTGTAGAGTTCCTCGGTATATACTCCTACATAAGTTGATGTTTGTTTACTTGCAATTCGTTTTCTAATATATAAATATTTTCCACCACCCCGTTCTTTAATTTCGGGTGTCCCATCATATGGCATTAAATTTAGTCTGGCATAAAGATCTGCACGCTTTCTAAGCAATTCTTGTATTTCATTATATTTTGGAGCCATGGTACCTCCTTGGGGAGTTTATTTCATTAAGATTGTAACATTTATATCCCTAATGCTCAATGCTTTTATAGGGCTTTTCTAGGGCTTTTATAGGGCTTTTTTATGAAATATTTTATTGTATCCGTTCCTCAATTTATTCCTAAAACTTTATAGCCACATAAATGAAATGTCTTTTTTATATGTAATATATAATCTCTGTATTTGTATTTTAAGATTTTCTAATACTTGTAACTCAAACTTCCCACACTCAAAATTGAGTCAGTATATTAA
>CAJPUK010000147.1 GCA_905373785.1 uncultured Johnsonella sp.
TCTGTACTAAATTTGTCGAAACTTTATTAACAGTACTGCGGGTATGATTGAAATATGGAGTGTTTCTGTTTAATTGTTGCCGTGCAATCGTTTCTGACTACTGTTTGTGTTGCTGACCATTGTTTATGTTACCAACTCCTCGACAAATCAGAATTGAACTTAATTTCTATAAATTCTTCGATTTTTCAACACATCTAAGATTTTATGTTTAAGTTAAATATCATAAAGCTGCACTACTTTCTCATGTGATAAAAGAACAGCACTACAGCTTCCAATTTTCTTTTAAATACTATTTGTATTTCTTCTTTTTTATCAATAGGTTTTACCAATATGCTGTAAAGTCCGACTCTATTGGCTCCGTATATGTCTGTAAAAAGCTGATCTCCTATAAATATTGTATCTTCCTTACCTGAACCCAGCTTTTCCATAGCCGAAACATAAGCCTTTTTTCCGGGTTTTCCGGCTTTTGCTATATAGTCGCTTCCTACCTCATTGGCAAAGCTTTCAACCCTTTCTTTAGTATTATTGGATAACAGTATGGTCTTAAAGCCCATATTATGTATGATATAAAAAAGTTCCACTATATGTTCATCAGCCTTTGCTCCATGCTTTACCAAGGTGTTATCTATATCATAAATCAAGGCTCTTATTCCTTTATTATAAAGCTCTTTATAATTGATATCATATACTGAACTTATCTCTTCTTTAGGGTAAAATATTTTCATCATGATCTTTTATTCTTTATCAGGTTTCCTATCTCTTCCATAAATGTACCTACATCCTTAAACTCTCTGTATACGGATGCAAATCTTACATAGGCAACCTCATCCACCTCTTTTAATTTATTCATTACAAGCTCTCCGACTACGGAGCTTTCTATTTCCTTAACTCCCATGGAAAATATAGTATTCTCTATATCATCAACCATCTGCTGTATAGTATCTCTGGCTACGGGTCTTTTATGACAGCTTTGTATAATGCCCTTTTCCAGCTTGGCTCTCTCATATCCTTCTCTTGTACGATCTTTTTTAATAAGCATAATAGGCATGGTTTCAACTTTTTCATAAGTGGTAAATCTTTTCCTACACTTTTCACACTGCCTTCTTCTCCTTATGGCAGCATAATCATCTATGGCCCTTGTGTCTATGACCTTAGATTCAAGATTATTGCAAAAAGGACATCTCATAAACTTCTCCCTTTCTAAAAGATTATCGCATATGTCAATAATATCATAATACTTGTATCTTAAAAAGCAAAAATGCCATATTTATAAAAAAGTAAGCTGATATAAGGTTACAGTTCCGGTAGGTCATTCGCCTTCGTCAAAAAACTAAGAATATTTAATTTTTATCTATAAATTAGACTAATATGAATTCCGGCAGCAGACTGATAAATATACGGTTTTAAGCTTTTTCATTCTATTATTTTATTTCATAACTCAAACTTCCCATATCAAAAATTTTCCAATTTTTTATTAGAATTAGCTTGACTATCGAACTTGTGTTTTGTATAATAGCCTCATGGTAAACATCAGTTCTGGTGAAGATATTATGCAGAAACTTGAAATCCTATCCGCCGCAGCCAAGTATGACGTTGCCTGCACCTCAAGCGGTGTAGCGAGAAAGGGAGAAAAAGGAAAACTTGGCAATACCGCAGCAAGCGGAATTTGTCATACTTTCAGCTCGGACGGAAGATGTGTTTCTTTACTTAAAATACTTATGACCAATCATTGCATTTTCGATTGTAAGTATTGTATTAATCGTTGCAGCAATGATATAAAGCGAGCCTGTTTTACACCAAAGGAAATCTGTGAGCTTACTGTGGAATTTTACAAAAGAAATTATATAGAGGGACTGTTCTTAAGCTCAGGTATAATCAACAGCCCTAACTACACCATGGAAAAGCTTTGTGAAACTTTAAGCTTACTAAGGAATGAATACAGGTTTAACGGCTATATTCATGTAAAAGCCATACCCGGAGTCTCGGACGACTTACTTGCACAAGCCGGTTTCCTTGCAGACAGAATGAGCGTAAATATAGAGTTTCCTACCGAAACAAGCCTTAAAAAATTTGCCCCCAATAAAAGTTTTAAGCTTATATCCTCACCTATGAAAAAAATAAAAGACTCCATAGTATCACACAGATTAAGTATAGGAGAAAGTAAAAAACTTCCAAGAAGCAATATTAACAATTATATTCCAAGCAGTATATTTAATGAGCAAAAAATACTTGAAGGCAGTGCTGCGTCTTCTATCTTAAATTTGCCAAAAACTATGACAAAAAACCGTCCCTTTGTTCCTTCCGGTCAAAGTACTCAAATGATTATAGGTGCAGGTGATGAAAGCGATTACAACATACTTATGAGTACCCAAAGTTTATACCGAAACTTTGACTTAAAAAGAGTATTTTACTCTGCTTACATTCCTATCAATGAGGACTCTTCGCTTCCAAAGCTTAACGAACCCATACCGCTTTTAAGGGAGCACAGGCTATATCAGGCTGATTGGCTGTTAAGATTTTACGGTTTTCACGCACAGGAGCTTTTAAGTGCCAAAGAACCCAACTTTAATCCATATATGGATCCTAAGTGTAACTGGGCTATTAAACATTTGGAACACTTTCCCGTAGAAGTACAGACTGCCGACATAGCCTTACTGCTTAGAGTGCCCGGCATAGGTCCAAAAGCCGCAAAAAGAATAGTAAGTTCAAGAAGATACTCCTTGCTTGATTTTAATTCGCTTGCCAAAATGGGCGTAGTACTTAAAAGAGCGCACTATTTTCTAACCTGCAACGGTAAAATGATGTATAAGACCTTGATAGATGAGAAGTATATAACAAATAAACTTATTACATTAAACAACAAAGAAAACTGGCAGCACAGCTATAAACCTGAAAGGCAGTTATCCTTGTTTGACGATTTTGGAGTAAGTTAATGAAAATATTTACCTATGATGATAATTTTGAGGCTCTTGCTTCCTGTATATACAGTGCTTGGGAATATAGCCTTACCCATAAAGATGAGCAAATAAGTCTTAGGAAACACTTAAGTATACAGCAAAGTATATTTTCCGAGTTTATATATGTGGAAACCGACAGTGGCAAAGCAAAAAAGGTTATAGACAGTATAAAGACAAAACTTTCCATACAAAGCTACCATACTGTATATATGGCTTTTCTTCACTGCCAAGATACCGGTGATGACATATATAAATTCCTAAGATTGGCTTTTAAACATGGCAAGGATATAAACTATATGCTGGGAGAGGAAATAGTTATGAAACTTATGCGACTTCAAAGAGCTGTCAGTAACGAAATGAACTCATATATAGAAATAGTCAGATTTAATGAAGTGGCTGATAATGTGTTTATCTCGCATATAGAACCTAAGCACAATATACTTTTAGGACTTGCAAAGCACTTTCAAAGCAGGATGCCTTCCATTGACTGGATGATAATAGACAGTGCAAGAAGTCTTGCTCTCGTACATCAAAAAGAAAGAGACTGTTACCTACATAAACTAAATTCAGAGGAGCTTAAAAAAATGTCCAAAGTAAATGATATAAAAGAACCTTATAAAAAACTTTGGAAAAGCTTTTTTAACAGTATAGCCATAAAAGAAAGAGAAAACTTAAAACTTCAAAGACAGCACTGTCCTCTAAGACGAAGAAAATACATGACTGAATTTATGGAGTAGTAAGAAAATCCCCTAAAGTGTATTTAATACACCTTAGGGGGATTTAACCTTAAACAAATTTTAGAATGTCGGATATTAGAATAAAGGAACTACCGCACCCTCATACTTATCTTCAATAAACTTCTTTACCTCAGGGCTGTGAATTGCATCAAGTAAGGCAAGTATTGCTTCGCTCTTTTCATTACCCTCTTTAACAGCTATGATATTGGCATAGGTATTAGCCGCCTCTGAACTTGCATCCTCTACAGCTAAAGCATCCTTAACCTTAAGTCCTGCTTCTATAGCATAATTACCGTTAATTACAGCTACATCAACATCCTGAAGAGATCTTGGAACCTGTGCCGCCTCTACCTCTAAAAGCTCGATATTCTTAGGGTTTTCCACTATATCGTTCTTTGTTGCGGTAAGACCTGCTCCGTCCTTGATCTTGATAAGTCCCTGTGCTGCAAGTAACTGAAGCGCACGAGCCTCATTGGTTACATCATTAGGAACTGCAATCTTGGCACCGTCTTTAAGATCTGCAAGTGAGCTTACCTTACCTGCATAAATTCCGAAAGGCTCATAATGTGTAACACCTGCCGATACTACCTTAGTTCCTCTTTCCTCATTAAAGCTTTCGAGATATGGATAGTGCTGGAAAAAGTTAGCATCAAGTTCTCCGGTATCTACAGCTATATTAGGCTGAACATAGTCATTATACACTACTATATCAAGTTCATAGCCCTTGTCCTTTAACACTTTGTTAGCCTCTTCCAAAATCTCAGCGTGAGGTGATGGAGTAGCTCCTATCTTAATTTTCTTTAACTCTCCTGAAGCCTCCTTGCTGCTTGCTTCTGAACTTTCGGCACTTCCTGCTTCTGAGCTTTGCTCCGCCTGACTTGCTGCTGTAGTCTCTGCACTCTTGCTTTGGCAAGCTACACTAAATGCTGCTACGGCTAATATACTTGCCGCTAATAAAATATTCTTCTTCATAATATCTCCTCCTTGAGAATTTATATATTTCGTTACAGTTTGGGTATTTTAAATATATATGTATAATATATCAAATGAAAGCTTGCTTTCAGGTGTATATTATACATGTATATCTATCAGGCTACTGCCGGAATTCGTCTTCGTC
>CAJPUK010000148.1 GCA_905373785.1 uncultured Johnsonella sp.
ATTTTCAATGTACTAACCCCATTTGGGGTGTGGGAAGTTTGAGTATATTTTTATATTGCAGTATTGCCGGCATATATATTTTTTACGTGTATTAATTCAATACACGAACTAAACCGCTTGGCTGTCCGACCGGCATTCTGGTATCACTCGGCCACATCATCTCATCCGGATCCACACTGACTGTAACATGTTGTCCGTAATACTGCCCTAAATTACTGTACGGTCCCAGATATATCATTCTTACTTCATCACTTCTTTTTTCTCCGCTATCGTCACCTTGCTCTAAATTCATCACCTGAGGTTTATCCAATACAAACACAACATACCTTTCAGTTCTATCAGTTGATCCGTTAGGATCAGGCTCTCCTTGAACTTTGATCACTCCATTATAATCATAATCATTAATAGTTCCGGTAAGTACTATACGGTCACCATCTGTCGGAAGTGTTGCCTGTGTTGAGGCTTGTATCTCGGTCGCTGGCGGCAGTTGCTGCGACACTTGACTGTTATGACTTAAACTGCTTAATTGTCTGTCAATAGCACTTAAATCTTGGGTACTATGCCACTCTATTTCTACAGATTTGAATTCAGCCGGCAATTCGGCATCAAAACCTCCTGTATATACTAATTCTTTACGAAGAACATCTCCGTCCAGTGTTACACGCTCAAGCGTAGTTTCTCCGTCTCCTCTGGCTGTACTTATCCAATGAATACCGTTTCCGTCTGCCATCATATTCACACCTGTTACAACACTCCTGCTCACCATTCCCTCGTCAATTACTTCTGCAGGCTGATGCACAGTTTTAGTTCCGGGATCATACCTGAAAACACGTATATAATAAGATTCTCTAACTGTTTTTGCTCCTAAGAGCAGGGTCTGTACCGGATCATTTTCTTGCAGTTTCACCAGTGCATATTTATAATCACCTTCCAAAGGAAAGTCCCCATTGTAATAATCATATCCGGCCGCATTGCTTATAATAAGCTTATATTGCTCCAAAGCCTCTGCCTGAGGAGATATCTCAACCGTGCTCTCCTCACTGCTTTCTTCAGACTCGCTGCTTTCCTTGCTTTTAGGCTCTTCATCATCTTCTTCTAAAGTCTCTTCCACCGCCTGTTCGTTACTTAATTTAATTAGTTGTGTTACTCCGAATACACTGCCTCCTATAAGAGCACTGCTTAGCAAGACAATTACCGCAATTTTTGCTGCTCCCAAGCCGCCGATTCCGGCTGCAAGTTCCCCGATCCCTTTTGCTGTGGCTGCTTTGCTTGCTGTTGCTCCGACTCCTGTTGCTCCTGTTGCTGAGGCTGTAGTCGCTGTACCTGCTACTCCACTTACAGTTCCTCCCGCTACGCCCGTTGTCCCTGTTGCCGCCGCTCCTCCTGTAGCTGTGCTTGCAGCTGTCCCGGCTGCCGTCTTCGAAGTTTCAGTTGCTGTTTGTGCGATATCGCCTGCTGTTTTGATAGTTGCCCCGGTCGCTGAGGTTTTTACAATACTTTCCGGTAGCGCTTTAAGAACATTCACATTCGGTGAGAGTTCAGGTGCATAATTTTTTAGACTGTTCATTAGTAATAACCAGAATGGGAACGGTGCAATACCGTAGAGCTTGGTTCCGTTCTTCTCAAGTTCAATCACCTTCGCCTCTATTTTATCACGTCCGTATTTTAATCTGCTCTTTACGGCACTCTCAGATGCTCCCATGGCAGCAGCTATTTCTTTTACTGACATCCCATCATAATAATACATACCTATAGCCGCTCTTTGATCTTCCGGCAAATTGTCAATGATTTCTCGTATAAGCCTTACCGTTTCCTGCTGGTCTATAAACTTTTCGGGAATATTTTCATCTCTATCATCCTCTATTTGCTCTTCAAATTTCATATCCTGATCTTCATCAGTGTTAAGCTCGCTAAAAAGCAAGGGTTTCTTTCGCTTGAGCCAGTCCCTTGCTGTATTGGCAGCGATTTGCTTGACCCATGGAAGGAATTTATCATCACCCTTGAAACTGTCTAAATGTGCAAATGCCTTCATATAAGCATCCTGTAATATATCAAATACCGCATCCTCATCTTTGATCATAGACTTTACCGTATAGAAAACCTGTGTATAAGTCTTTTCATAAAGAACTGTAATGGCATCCCGGTCACCTGTCTTTGCCCTTTTTACAAACTCTGAAAGCTCATTTTCCGTTTTTTGTTTGAGTGTCTCTTTTCCACACGAGAAACAAAAGTTTGATCCATCTTGAATTTTCTTACCGCAATAACTACAATACATCTTGACTATCTCCTAATCCACTGTCTTTTTTTGATATTTATTAGTACTTCTTCTTTGCGTTTCGAATCAATGGGAAAAGACTCCACTACCGACCGCACAATCCATTTGATAATATCATCAAGCATGCCTTACTCCTTTCTTTCTACCTTGTACTTATATAACGATTGACAAATGGAGTCAGTTGCATTTTTTGAAAGTTTTTATTTTTTTCAAACTTAACTTTATTTACTGTGTATCAATATTTATTTTGTGCAAATAGTATAGTCTGTTATAGTTTTAGGACACGCCCTAATTACTTTACCGAGATTATCTATTTTTATTTACCTCAAAAAAATCCAGAAGTTATGGTATATTAGTATCGTGTACCGAACAGCTCCTACTATTGATTTATTATTTCACTCATTTAATCTTAAATATTAACACAGCAATACATCTAAATCGAGATAGACTGACTTTTACAAATTGAAATTATTGCTACTATTCTCAATTTCTTCTTTGCTCATACCTGTAAGTTTAGTTACCCATAAACCCACAATATCTGAAAGCACCGAATCACAAATATACTCGTTTTCACCATCCGTATATTTGCAAGAAAAAGATGGAGTTCTTGTAGCTGATTGATAAAAATTCATTGCCAGATCTGCTAATTTATCAGGCTCAAAAGTAAGACTTAACTCCTTGGCAAGGTTCAAGCGAATATTGTCCCAGTCTTTGTCCTCAGTCTTATAGCTTTCTCTTATTTTTAACATATATCCGTCACAATATTTTTTCAGTAAGCTTTGATTTTTATAAAGAAACCTACAGTTAAAGTCAAAAATATTTCCGGCGTGGAGCAAAAAAGTCATAAGTCCTTCTAAGTTCTCTGCAACTCTTCCGACCTCTCCTTCGCTACTTATAAATCCTATACTGCCATCATTTAAAAAGACAAACTCTCCACCGCTGCCATCCTGCGCAAATGCCTCGCATGGAATAGAATATACTTCTTGATTACTCGAAAAATTAGTTTCTTGACTTTGCTTATAAAAATAAATATCACATTCATGCATAAGTAATGTATTTAGCTTTTTATTTTCTTTGATATATTCAAATAGATTTATCATTGATTCTATTTCCTTAATTATGTAAGTTATGATTTCTCTGCCGGCTTTCGGTACAAATATATTTACACCATAAGCCTATTGTAATGTCTCGCTGATATCTAGCCTTATTGCTATTTTGTTAATAGATTGTAACATAAACATAATAAAAAAGTTGAAACTTACTCTACTATTGCTAATATTAATTAAATATCAATGGTACACTACACTAGGTCGCAAGTTTCCTTAAACTATACCTTACTCTTATTTTATCCCCCACTCTAAACTCCTTATCCTCCGAGTTTAATACCAGCATTGTAAATGTATACTTCTCATTCTTTATCAAAATTTCCGTAAAGGCACCCTTGTATACGGTATGCATTATCTCAAATTCTTCTCCGTTTTCACAGAGTACTATTTTTTCAGGTCTTACATAACCCTCGTCACAGATATTTACCTGACCTATAAACTTAAGTACCTTTTCGCTTTTAGGCTCTTGGTAAAGCCTCCTAGGGTCTGAGTTTTGTACTATACTTCCATTATCCAAATAAATAATTCTATCTGCCAGCTCGAAAGCCTCTTCCTGATCATGGGTTACAAAAATAGTGCTTATGGCAAATTCTTTTTGTATACTTCTTATTTCATTTCTCATACTCTGCCTTAACTTGGCATCTATATTGCTTAAAGGTTCGTCAAGCAAAAGCAGCTTAGGCTTTACTATAAGACTTCTGGCAAGAGCCACTCTTTGCTGCTCCCCTCCGGAAAGCTCCGATATCTTCTTGCTTCCAAAACCTGAAAGCTTGATAATATCAAGAAATTCCTCCGCCTTTTCTAATCTTTCCTTTTTCTTGATTCCCTTAAACTTAAGCCCATAGGCAATATTTTCAATTACGGACATATGAGGAAAAAGTCCGTAGGACTGAAACACTGTAGACACTTCTCTATCCTGTGCATCCTTGTCGCTTATCTTCTCCCCGTCAAGATGTATACTTCCTTTATCAATGCTTATAAAACCGCCTATAGCTTTTAGTATAGTACTCTTACCTGAGCCCGATGCACCCAAAAGGCACAAAAGCTCCCCCTTATCCATAGTAATATCAATATCTTCTATAATACGCTTACCGGCGTAACTTTTAGAAAGACCCTTAATCTCAAGATACATAAACAACCTCTCTATCTAAAATAAATAATTCATAGGGGAGTTAGCAACATAAACAATTATACTTATAAAAAACTCTGTATAATTCAATCATACTAGCAACCCTTTCTCAAAGCTTCGACAAATTCACACAGACTGCGGAACTCGT
>CAJPUK010000149.1 GCA_905373785.1 uncultured Johnsonella sp.
TATCAAGCCGTCAGGCGAAGATAAAGCTTAGTACCGCTGCGAGGCGAAGTTAGCGGGAGCGTGTCCAGGGCAAGATATGTTTGTAACGGTTTATGTGATAGACAAACCATTATTTCTGTTGTTGACCTCCTATTATTATTAGGTATAAGATAATTTATAAAGCTTGAGTGTTAATTTAAATATATCTAATCATAACAACCTGCTTATAATTAAATTTTACCTTTAGATTTTATACCTCGATATATTTGCCGGATATTATTTAGAGGGTAGGTTAAAGAAATTACTTGGCGTATTTAAAACAATACTGCGATACAAAAAACAACACAAAAGGAGCCGATCATGACCAATGAAGAAATCTCTTTTAATACCAAGAAAACTCTCTCAAAAGCATTAAAATCAAGAGTGGAGCATATGCCTTTTGATAAAATAAAGGTAAGCCACTTAATTAAAGATTGTAATATTACACGCTCCACCTTCTACTATCACTTTAGAGATATATACGAACTGCTGGAGTGGATATTTGAATTTGAAGCCATAATACCGCTTAAGGAACTTCAAAATATAGATAACTTTGATGAATCATTAAGTGTATTTATGGACTATCTCAAAAAGAACAGTATACTTTTTATCAGTGCTTATAATAGCATGGGAAGAGATATCATGCACAGATCCATACTAAAACACATAAGGCAGATCGTGGAAAAATTCAGCGTGATGATTTCGGACAAAGCCATAGAAAAAGTATACTTTGATTTTATAGTTGACTTTTATTCAAGAGCATACATCTCGCTTCTTTTGGACTGGCTTGTAAGCGGAATGAAAATAAGCCCTAAAGAAATGCTTGATTTACTTGATAAAACAATGAAGGGCTGTATGGAGCTTTCCTTAGAAAGAGCAAGCGAGGCACATACCAATTAATAGAATACAACATACATACCAATTATAGTAGTAAAACTGTAATATATTCGTAACTATTAAAAAGTCTTATGCCTTGAACAATTACATTTATGATGATAAAATGAAAGCCACATGTAAAACAAATATTCATGCGTGATATCAAAGCATAGTATATTTTTGATATCCCTAATAAAATATAGGAGAGTATATGAAGTTAAGGTCATTAAAAAAAATAATGGCATATGGTATTGGGCTTAGTTTAGCTGTAGCCTCTGTTACACAGCTTGTAAATTACAAGGCAATAGAGATAAATGCAGCTACGGATAATGAGTTTGAAAAGGAGATGACTAAGCAGGGCTTTCCGGAATCTTACAAATCTAAGCTTAGGCAGATACACAGTGAATATCCTAAGTGGGTATTTAAAGCTATGCATACGGATATGACATGGGAAGAAGCCATAAAAAATGAAAGTATAGTGGGAAGAAATTTAGTTACAAGAGAAAGCATATCATCGTGGAAGTCAATTGAAACAGGTTCTTATGATTGGGCAAATTCAACCTGGGCTACATTTGACGGCAGTAAGTGGATGGCGGCTTCCGAGGGAATAATAAGATACTATATGGATCCCAGAAATTTTCTGGACTCATCCAATGTATTTCAATTTTTACAGCAAAATTATGATTCAAGTACACAAGTTGCAAGCGGAGTGGAAACCTTGGTTAAGTCCACATTTATGGAAAGCAGGTCTACAGGCAATGTAAGTACTATAGAGACAACAAGTACCGCTTCCCAAGTTGCCAAGGGTAAAAAAGGAGTGGCTGTAAATGCTCCGGGCATACAACTTGGACTTGCACCCAAGTATGTAAAAGATGCCAATATAGAGTTTAAGTCTCCGGCAGGCATAACTATGGAGCCTACACCGGCAGCGGTTGAGGATACACAGCCTGCTGCACAAAGTGACAACACAAGCTCTGCAAATAGCTCAGTTGAAGAAAAGACCTATGTAGATATGATTATGTCGGCAGCGGTACAATCTAATGTAAATCCTTATGTGCTGGCGTCTATGCTTATACAGGAGCAGGGCGTTAAGGGTACAAGCGGACTGATAAGCGGTACAACAAGCCCTTACGAGGGGCATTATAATTTCTTTAACATACAGGCATACCACTCAGGTAATCAAACCGCTACACAGAGAGGGTTGTGGTGGGCATCACAGTCCGGCTCCCACTTAAGACCCTGGAACAGCAGGGAAAAGGCTATAATAGGCGGTGCTATGTACTATGGGGAAAAGTATGTACATGCCGGGCAGAATACATTTTATCTGAAGAAATTCAATGTACAGGGTTCGGATCCTTATAAGCATCAGTATATGACCTATGTTGAAGCGGCGGCGAGTGAGGGAATAAAGTTATCAAGAGCCTATACGGCAGAGATGAAGGCTGTAAAGTTGGAGTTTTTTATACCGGTGTATAAGGAGATGCCTAATGAAATAGCTAAAAAGCCCGAAGGCGACGGAAGTCCGAATAATAAACTTGCGTCTCTTTCGGTAGAGGGTTATAATATAAGTCCAAGTTTCAATGCCGACACAAGTACCTATGATTTAATAGTAGACTCATCCGTGTCAAGTGTTAAGGTAAATGCAGGCAGTATGGATTCAAAGGCAAGTGTGAGCGGTACGGGAACTATTAACTTAAGTCAAGCCAATACGCAAGTAAGTATAGAGGTAAGGGCTGAAAATGGAACTACGAGAAAATATGTTATCAATATAGTTAAGAAAAACGGCGGCGGAAACTCATCCAATAATTCCAATACCGACAGCAATGTTTTAATAGGACCCTCATAGCCCTGTAAACTCAGCCATTATACTAATTAAGGAGACAGGATGATGTATTTTAATAAAAAAATCAGGGGAGCAATCAAAACTCTGGTAACTATTTGTTTAGTTTATGTATTAGCGATATTTGGTAGCAGTGATGCCTATGCACTCAGTGCGAGAATATCATTTTCGGATCCCAGTGTTACAGTCAATTCGGAAGTAACTATAAGTATGAAGATAAACTCGCTTGACTCGGCTAAAATAGGCAGTACCAATATTTCATTGGCATATGACCCGGCTTATCTTGAATTTATAGGCGGAGAAGATGCAGAAGGCGGTGCCGGTACCATACAGATAAAGGGCAATAGCGGAGGCAGTGATACAGAATGGTTATACCAGCTTAAGTTCAAGGCTATAAATGCAGGCAACACCTCTCTTTCAGTTAAGACATGGGAAGTATATGATGGAGACGGCAACATGGCATCAATAGATGCGGATAAGCTCGGTTCATCCAATATAACTATAAATGCCGCAGACGGCTCTGCCAACAACGCTTCTTTAAGCAGCCTGGAAATCAGCCCGGGAGTTTTGGAGCCGGCTTTTTCAAGCGATATTACGGATTACAAGACAAAAGTCGGAGGTTCTGTCGACAGAATAGCGGTAAATGCCATAAGTAATGATAAAGATGCCAAGATAGTTATAAGCGGCAATTCCGATCTTGCTGTAGGAGAGAATAAGATAGAGTGTAAGGTTACTGCAGCGGACGGCACTACAGAGAAGGTATATAATATTGTTGTAGAAAAACTTGAAGGTGAGATAAGTGCCGATGCAGCCAATATTGACCCTGAAACTGCACTGTCGGTAAGCTTGGATGGTAACAATTACAGTATAGCCACTATATTCGACCCCAGTGTACTGCCGGAAGGTTTTGAGCAGATTAAGTACAGCTATAACGGACAGGAAATAAGTGCTGCCAAGTCAACTGTAGGAGAAGTGCTGCTTTTATACTTGATAGCCCCTGACGGTTCAGGAAGCTTTTATATATATAATGAGCTTAAAAAGGAATTCTCACTTTATGTAAAAATCAATATGTCAAGCAAAAGTATTACAGTACTGCCGCTTCCTGACGGAGTAAGTGTTCCTGCAGGTTTTGTGGAGAATACCATTACTATCAATAATTCAAAGACAGTAAAGGGATGGGTACAAAGTGGAGAAGGCGAGAAGGAGTATTGCCTGGTATATGCTATGAATTCAGAGGGCGAGAAGAATTTCTACAGGTATGATGTCAAGGAAAAGACCATACAAAGATATTTTGAAAATCCTACAGATACTCAAAATAGCGCCATGGCTCAGCAAGGCTCCAATGAAGAAATAAGTAAATTAAAACAGTCCGACAATATAAAAACCTATGTCATAGTCGCTTTAGTAATAATTATTATAGCAATGCTTGTGTATATTATTTCAAAAATACTACTTGCCAACAGAAATCCTTATAGCAATAAGAAGGATGAGCTGGCTGATATAGACAAGAAAATGTCCAACAGCAGCTTAGATTTGGAAGAAACGGATGCCAAGCTTATTGTAAGTGATAATCTTGATAATTCGGATATAGAGTTTGAAGATATAGAGTTATTGGATATTGATGATGAAGAATCTGAAAAAGGCGACAGCACGGATGAAGTAAAGGATGAAGAGCCGGACGAAGAAGATAAAGAGGAAAATAGTGATAAAAAAGATGAAGATGATAAAGATATTGAAACTATAGATTTGTAAGAAATAAGGCTTAAGCTTAAAACTTGTATAAACAAGAAAGGGCT
>CAJPUK010000150.1 GCA_905373785.1 uncultured Johnsonella sp.
GGTTAACCCTTTTGATAAAGCGAGGTACAAATTCCACAGACGAGGACTGTTTGAGCGTCAGTCCACCACGCTTTTTGGTGGACAAGCGAGTTCCGCAGTCTGTACTAAGTTTGTCGAAACTTTATTAACAGTACTGCGAGTATGATTGAAATAGGGAGTGTTTCTGTTAATTATTGCTGCCTAATTGTTTATGTTGCCAACTCCCCGACAAACCATTATCCTAAGAGCTGAAGACACAAAAACTTTAAATATTATGGCTTGAAGTTGCTTATATAATTATGCTAGAATGTAAGCTTAAGCAAGTTAAGAGGAGGTTAGGTTATGGCACTTTTAATTCCGGAAAATTATGATCCGGTTCTTGATATAAGGCAGACACAGGAAGCAATCAAGTACATCAGAGACACATTTCAAAAAGAGTTCGGTAAGGAAATGAATCTGGAGAGGGTATCTGCACCCTTGTTTGTACCAAAATCAAGCGGCTTAAATGATAATTTAAGCGGTGTGGAAAGACCGGTAAGTTTTGATATAAAGTCAATAAAGTCTGAGGATGTTGAAGTAGTACAGTCTCTTGCAAAGTGGAAAAGGCTTGCTCTTTGGGAGTACGGATTTAAGCCGGGTGAGGGACTTTATACCAATATGAATGCTATAAGAAGAGATGAGGATCTTGATAATCTTCATTCCTGTTATGTTGACCAGTGGGACTGGGAAAAGGTTATAGAAAAGTCTGAAAGAAACAATCAAATGCTCGAAGATACGGTAAGAACCATATTCAAGGTTATAAAGCATATGGAACATCAGGTTTGGTATAAGTATCCGGATGCCGTAAAACATTTACCTGATGATATTTACTTTATAGATTCCGAGGAGCTTTTAAGGCTGTATCCGGATAAAAGTCCTAAGGAAAGAGAAAACTTAATAACAAAGGAAAAAGGCTGTGTTTTTATCAAAAGAATAGGTCAAAAATTAAGCAATGGAGAACCGCATGATGGAAGAGCTCCGGACTACGATGACTGGGAGCTTAACGGAGATATACTGTTTTGGTTTGACTGGCTTGACTGTGCCTTGGAAATATCAAGCATGGGAATAAGAGTGGATGAAGAGTCTTTGGCAAAACAGCTTAAACTCTCAAACTGTGAAGACAGAGCATCACTTCCTTATCACAGTATGTTATTAAAAGGAGAACTTCCTTATACCATAGGAGGCGGTATAGGACAGTCAAGACTTTGTATGCTCTTACTTAACAGAGCCCATGTAGGAGAAGTTCAGTCAAGTATCTGGCCTAAAGAGATGATAGAGACCTGTGCAAAGTCAAAGATCAGATTGTTATAAAAATGGATACTAAGGTAATAAATATAGATCGTAAAGATATAGATAAGGAAGCATTAAAGGAAGCCGCCAAAATCATAAGAGGCGGCGGACTTGTGGCTTTTCCTACCGAAACGGTATACGGTCTCGGGGCGGACGCATTTAATAAGGATGCCGCAAAAAAAATCTATGGAGCAAAAAAAAGACCTCCGGACAATCCTTTGATAGTTCATATAGCTGATTTTTGCGAACTTGATAAAATCGTCAGTGAAATTTCCGATGATGCAAGGAGGCTGATGGACAGGTTTTGGCCCGGTCCCATGACTTTGATTCTTAAGAAAAAAGAAGGCATACCTTTGGAGACAACAGCGGGGCTTGATACGGTGGCTGTGCGTATGCCCGGGGATGAGCTTGCAAGAGAGTTTATACGTCTGTGCAAAACTCCCATAGCCGCTCCGAGTGCCAATCTTTCAGGGAGCCCCAGCCCTACCAGTGCAGAGCATGTATATAAAGATATGAAGGGGCGTATAGATATGCTTATAGCCTCCGATGATTCCAAAGTAGGTTTGGAGTCAACCATAGTTGATGTCAGTGTAAGCATACCGCTGGTATTAAGACCGGGGGCAATTACACTTAATATGCTTAGAGAGGTAAATGAGAATATAGGCATTGACCCTGCTATATTAAAAAAACCGGAGAAGGACTTGCTTCCAAAAGCTCCGGGAATGAAGTACAGGCACTATGCACCGAAGGCTAAACTTGTTATAGTGGAAGGAGACTTTGATAAGTTCAAATCCTTTGTGGAAAAAGAAAAAGGCTTGGCAGCAGGTAAAAAGATAGGGCTTATTTTAACCGAGGAAAACAAAGGAAGGATAGAGGCTGATGAGGTTGAGTATGTAGGCTCCAGACTTTCCTATGAAGACATAGCCCATAATTTATTTGCAGTGCTTAGAAGATTTGATGAAAAAAATATTGATATTATATATAGTGAAAGCTTTGATGAGTCGGAACTTGGTATGGCTATTATGAACAGACTCGTAAAGGCGGCAGGATATAATATAATAAAGTTGTAGGTAAATAGGCTTAACGGGTTCGATTCCCGTCAGCAGCCAGTAGAATATATAGTAAGGTTCCAGGAGGGTGTTATGAAGGTTAGCATGAAATCAAAACCGGCTTCTTTTTATTTTGAAATATCTGACAAGCAGGTAGGAATTAATATTTTAATTGTCTGTGTAAGTGTATTAGTGGCAAAAGTTGTAGAAAGGTATTTAAAAAGTAGAGGTATTTAGTGCGGAATTTATTAAATAATCAACGCTAAGCTGTTTACTTCACAGGTACTTGGCGGGATATTTAGGATTGATTTATTATAACAAATGTTGCACATTAATAAGTAAAGAGCTTTGTTTTGTGGAAACAATTTAGTATTAATGCTGAATATCAAAGAGTCAATGCGCCGGTGTAAAATATTTTTACCGCTGTTTGTGCCGCAATATAAGTTCGGCGGAATGGAGATTAATATGTCTGAAAAAAGGATGGACTATATAACTTGGGACGAGTACTTTATGGGAGTGGCTAAACTTTCGGCATTAAGATCAAAAGACCCTAATACCCAAGTAGGTGCCTGTATAGTCAGTGAGGATAATAAAATTTTATCTATGGGATATAACGGTTTTCCTACAGGTTGCAATGATGATGAGTTTCCCTGGTCTAAAGAGTCTGAGGAAACAGATCCTTACAATGCAAAATATCTTTACAGTACACATGGAGAGCTTAATGCAATACTTAACTATAGAGGTCCAAGTCTTGAAGGCTCAAAACTCTATGTAACCTTATTTCCTTGTAATGAATGTGCAAAGGCTATCATACAATCCGGTATAAAAACAATTATATATGAGGATGATAAATATAAGGAGAGTGCTGTAGTAAGAGCCAGTAAGCGTATGCTTAATGCTGCAAAGGTAAGGTATTATGAGTATCAGCCGGGAAACAGAGTATTAAAAATAAATGTATAAATATGAGGGAAAGTAAAAAAGCAAAAGAAGCAAGAATAGCACGAATAATAGAAAAACTGCATGAGGAATACGGAAGCGAGCCGAGGATTTTTTTGAATTTTGAAAAGCCTTGGCAGCTTTTAGTGGCAGTGATATTAAGTGCTCAATGTACAGATGAAAGAGTTAATATAGTAACTAAGGATTTATTTAGAAAGTATACTACGGTGGAAAGTCTTGCAAAAGCGGATTTAAGTGAACTTGAAAGGGATATTAATTCCATAGGTCTTTACAAGGCAAAATCAAAGAATTTAATAGCCTGTGCAAAGGCTTTAATTGAAAACTTCGACTCAAAAGTGCCTTCGGACATAGATGAACTTACCTCCCTTGCCGGAGTAGGCAGAAAAACCGCCAATGTTATACGGGGAAATATTTATAATATTCCAAGTATAGTAGTGGATACTCATGTAAAAAGAGTAAGTAAAAGGCTTGGTCTGGTAAAAAGTGATGAGCCCGAAAAGGTCGAGTACGAGCTTATGAAGGTGTTGCCAAAGGAGGAATGGATACTTTGGAATATTAATATTATAAGTTTGGGCAGAGCCATATGTAAGGCGAGAAATCCACTGTGCAAAAGCTGTTTTCTGAGTTCCGACTGTCCGAGTGCGGGAAAGCTTGAACAGGGTGCTTAAAATGGGCGGTTTATGTAACTCATATATAGCACTGGATGTTGAAACGACCGGACTTAGGGTAAAAGAAGACCGAATTATAGAAATAGCTGCCGTCAAGGTAATAGACGGCAGGGAGGTAGCGTGTTTTAATACCTTAATTAATCCCCGTATGAGACTTAGCGAGTATACAAAGGATATTACCGGTATAGAAGAAGAGCAGCTTTTAGATAATCCTGGCATAGAAGATGTTATGCCGGAGTTTTTTGAATTTATAGAAGAGCTTCCGCTGCTTGGGCATAGAATTTTATTTGACTACAGTTTTATAAAAAAGGCGGCGGTTAATCTCGGTATTGAATTTAACAAAGAGGGAATAGATACCTTGGAGCTTTCAAGACTTTGCCTTCCCAAAGAGCAGAGTAAAGTGTTAAAAGAAGCTTGCAAGTTTATGAATATTGATATGAAAGATTGGCATAGGGCTTTGCCGGATGCAAGGGCAAGTCATAGCCTATATCAG
>CAJPUK010000151.1 GCA_905373785.1 uncultured Johnsonella sp.
AAAATGAAAGATAGAGTATCCCATTTTTTACAAAAAACAGGAATATTTGCGGTGCTGGCGCTTATTTTTTTGGCGTGCAGCTTTATCAGTAAGGACTTTTTAAAATACAACAACCTGATCAATGTTACCAGACAGCTTTGTGTAGGCATACTTATAGCATACGGAGAAATGTTGCTTATCATAAGCGGTTTTTTGGATCTGTCGGTAGGTTCCGTGCTTGCACTTTCAGGTGTAGTATCCATTATGGTATTTAAGTCAAGCGGCAATATATTGGCGGCTTTAGTAACCGCTCTTTTGATAGGAATAATATGCAATATAGTTAATGCCTTTTTTGTAGCCCAGCTTAAAGTACCGGCATTTATAGCCACACTTGGTATGATGCAGGTGGCAAGGGGTATAGCTCTTTACATAACCGGAGGAAAGAATATACTGCAGCTTGGTAACTATGTTAAAGTAGGTCAGGGTATGTTGGGACCGGTTCCTGTACCTGTAATAATAGTAGTATTTGTAACAGCCTTGGTATGGTGGCTGCTTAATCATACAAGATACGGAAGAAGTTTATATGCTATAGGCGGTAACAGAGCTGCGGCAGAGGCAAGCGGAATCAACTCAAAAAGAAGTATATACTTGTCATATATTATTAACGGTGCTATGGTAGGACTTGCAGGAGTTATATTTATGGCAAGAAATAACGCCGGACTGCCTAACGGAGCTGTGGGTTATGAAATGACCGGACTTACGGCTGCTATAGTCGGAGGTACTTCATTTACCGGTGGTATAGGAAGTGTCAGCGGTACTGTTGCCGGTGCATTTATTATAGGTTTCCTTGAAAATGTTATGAACTTAATAGGTGTTAATGCTTATATACAGCAGATTATAGAAGGTCTTATTATTGCACTTGCGGTAGCGGTGGATATAACGGTTAAGCTTAGAAAGTCAGGCAGAGTTATTATAGTAAAAGAAAAGGAAAAAAGTAATTAGTGGATAGTTAAAACTTACCACTGCTTTAATAAAGGAGGAAGAAGGATATGAAATTAAGAAAGTTAGGCAGTATGGCTTTGGCAGCTTTTATGGCTGTATCACTTGTTGCGTGTAGTTCGGGAGGCACAGCTTCATCAGCTGCAGGAGATAGTGCGGCTAACTCAGAGAGTGCTGCAGGAGACAGCGCAGGAGACAGTAAAGGTAAGAAAAGAGTGTGCTTTGTTGCAAGAGCCAGTGCTGACACATTTGCAGCGTGGCTTACCACAGAGATGAAGGAACAGGCTGCAAATTATCCTGATATAGAGCTTACCTGTGTAAGCGGTGAGGGAGATGACAATAAGGAAAACGGTCTTTTGGAAGACTGCATTACCAAGGAATATGATTTGGTAATAGTTCAGTCTAACAATAATGCCGCACAGGCACCTTATGTGCAAAAACTTTTAGAGGCGGGGATTCCTGTAATTACAACCAACCCTACCACACATCAGAGTGATTTGGACGGAAGCGACAATCAGAATGTTATGGAAGGAACAGGTACAGTTGACGCAGATCCTATAGAGCAGGCTAAGGTCAGTGCACAAAGAGCGGTAAAAGAAGTACCTCAAAATGCCAATGTAGTTATACTTAACGGACCTTCAGGAAACTTCCATGCAGACAAGAGAAGAGAAGCGTGGACAGAGTATTTCCTTTCAAAAAGACCTGATGTAAAGGTTTTATATGAGGATTATGCAAACTGGAACAGTGATGAGGCGCTTACACTTATGGAGGCTTGGGTACAGGCAGGTACACATATAGATGCTATAATATCTATGAATGACAATATGGCAGCAGGTGCTATAGAGGCTATAAGGGATAATAAGGAGTATATAGGTGATGACGGTAAGGCTAAGTTCTTGGCATACGGAGTTGACGGAACCGCTCAGGGCTGCCTGCTTATTAAAGAAGGTTTGCTTACATCTACAGCATTACAGTCAGCAGCAGATCTTGCAAAGAAGAATATGGAGTATGCAAGTAAGGTTGTAAAGGGTGAACTTAAGGTGACCGAAGTAAATGATTATGTAGATGCACCACAGATCAATGCGGAAAATGTTGACGAGTATCTTAAGATATATGTAGAAAACGGCGAGATATCAGAGGCTGATATAAAGTAAAAAGGAGGAAGCTTATGAAGATGCAAAAGGCTGCTTTTATGAGGGGAACTGACAAAATGATACTTAAGGAGATAGAAGTTCCTTCTATAAAAGATGATGAGGTATTGGTTTCATTGGAGTATGTAGGTATATGCGGATCTGATGTGCATTACTATCATCATGGAAATTGCGGTGCGTATAAGGTTGATTTATCACAGGATTATATGCTCGGGCATGAATGTGCCGGTACTATAAGTGCTGTAGGTAAGGATGTAAGTGATTTAAAAGTGGGAGACAAAGTGGCACTTGAGCCGGGTATTACCTGTGGAAAGTGTGAGGCTTGTAAATCAGGGCATTATAACCTCTGTCCTGATGTGGTATTCTTAGCCACACCTCCTGTACAAGGCTGTAATGAGGAATTTATAGCATTCCCGGCTGATATGTGCTTTAAGCTTCCTGAAAATGTGTCTACAAAGGCAGGAGCATTGATAGAGCCGCTTTCCGTAGGATTTTATGCAGTAGAGCAAAGTGAGATGAATACCGGTGATACCGTAGTTATACTCGGTTCAGGCTGTATAGGTCTGGTTACCTTACTTGCAAGTAAGGCAAGGGGTGCCGGTACTATAATAGTAGCCGATCTTGTTGAAGCAAGACTTAATAAGGCTTTGGAGCTTGGTGCAACCCATGTGATCAACTCAAAAGAAGTTGATGTATTTGAAAAGGTTAAGGAGATCACCGGAGGAAGAAATGCCGATATAGTATTTGAAACTGCCGGCTCTGCGGTAACTATAGCTCAGACACCTTTCCTTACAAGAAGGGGAGGAACCGTAGTTTTAGTCGGTATAGCCGCACAGGAAGAAATATCTTATAACTTTGCACAGGTTATGGATAAGGAGCTTACTATCAAGTCGGTATTCCGTTATAAGAATATCTTCCCTAAGGCTATAGCGGCAGTAGGAAGCGGTGCTATAGATGTTACTTCTATCGTTACACATGAATTTGCGCTTGATGATATCCAAAAAGCCTATGATGAGGCTGTTAATAATAAAGAAAACCTTGTAAAGGCTGTAATTAAGATAAAGTAATGTATTGTGCTTACAGTTTAGCCGGCTTATTCATCTTCATCAAAAAACTGAAAATGTTTAATTTTTGTTTATAAATCAGACGAAGATGAATGCCGGAAGAGTCTTGTATATATGTAAGCTACCTGAACTCTAAACTATTGTGCTATCGGTGGCTATTGAGGTATTGCTTACAATACCTCTGCTACATTAAAGACAAAATAAAATACTGTCATATAGTTTTAACTAAGGTAATAAAAGCTGTTGCAAGGAGTAGGTAGTTTGTTTTGCAGCAGCTTTTATATTTGATAAAATTTGGCTAATAATAAATGCGAGGTGTATGTATGTTTGTAGGCATAGATTTGGGAACTTCGGCAGTTAAACTTTTGCTGATGAATGAAGCCGGAAAAATAGAAAAAATCGTATCAAAAGAGTATCCTTTGTATTTGCCCAAGCCTGAGTGGTCGGAGCAAGATCCTGATGATTGGTATGTCAAGACGCTTGAAGGAATTAGGGAACTTATACAGGGGTTTGAGACAAGAGTTAAGGGCATAGCTGTTGCAGGTCAGATGCACGGTCTGGTGGTGCTTGATAAAGAAGATAAGGTCATAAGACCTGCT
Organism: uncultured Johnsonella sp.; assembly: GCA_905373785.1. GTDB lineage: Bacteria > Bacillota > Clostridia > Lachnospirales > Lachnospiraceae > Johnsonella. Next base: position 3,793 of record CAJPUK010000151.1, read on the forward strand.
ATACTGTGGAATGACGGTCGCTCAAAGTCTCAGACCGACTATCTTAACAATGTAATAGGCAAGGATAAGTTATCACAGTATACCGCCAACATAGCCTTTGCCGGTTTTACCGCTCCAAAAATCCTCTGGCTTAAAGAAAATGAGCCGCAAAATTTTGAAAAAATAAATAAGATCATGCTTCCTAAAGACTATATAGTATATAAGCTTAGCGGAAATTTCACTACAGACTATTCCGATGCTTCAGGTATGCTTTTACTTGATGTAAAGGCTAAAAAGTGGTCAAAGGAAATGCTTTCAATATGTGATATAAATGAAAAAATGCTGCCTAAACTTTATGAAAGTTATGAAAGTGTAGGTGCCTTAAAAACCGATATTGCGTCGGAGCTTGGCATAAAACAAAAAGTTGAGGTGGCAGCCGGAGCTTCGGACAATGCTGCGGCGGCTATAGGTACAGGAATAATAGCCGGTGCAAGTTGCAATATATCTCTTGGAACCAGCGGTACTATGTTTATTCCGGCTTATGAATTTAAAGTGGATCCCAACAATGCATTGCACTCATTTGCACATGCGGACGGTTATTATCATCTTATGGCTTGTATGCTAAGTGCCGCCTCCTGTAATAAGTGGTGGATGGAAGATATATTAAATACTAAAGATTAT
>CAJPUK010000152.1 GCA_905373785.1 uncultured Johnsonella sp.
GGTCAAGATCAGGAAACCGGAAGTTTGTCGGGTGGAAATCAACAAAAAGTTATAATAGGCAGGATACTTGCCACTGCACCTAAGCTTATTATTTTGGATGAGCCTACAAGAGGTATAGATGCGGCTGCAAGATCCGATGTGTATAGCATTATAAAGGAATTAAAAGCAGCCGGTGCGGCAGTGCTGCTTATTTCATCCGATATGGAAGAGATAGTGGAGCTTTCAGACAGAGCCGTAGTTATGTTTCAGGGACATATCAAGGGTGAGCTTGCAAAAGAAGAGATATCACAGGCGTCTTTAATGAATGCTTCCTTTAATGTAGTAAATACGGAAAGCAAAGGAGTTTAGTATGCTGAATAAATTAATTAGAATAAGGGAAACAGGGAGCTTAGTATTCCTTATAGCATTGATACTGGGAGTCGGAATAAAAAATCCGTCATTCTTACAGCCTACTTCCTTGCTTAATATATTAAATGACTCAGTAGTATTTGTATTACTTTCTGTAGGAATTGCTTTTGTAATTCTGACAGGTGAGATAGATGTTTCAATAGGTGCGGTACTGGGGCTTAGCGCTGCCGTAGGAGGTACTATACTAAGAGACGGCGGCAATTTATTTGTTGCAATATTCGCGGCGGTACTCATAGGTGCGTTTGTAGGAGTTTTTAACGGAATAGGAGTTACTTATTTGGGCATACCGTCTTTGATTTTCACATTGGGTACAAACGGACTTATAAGAGGACTTGTTTATGTATATACCAAGGGTGAGTGGGTAGAAAATTTGCCGGCATACTTTACTAACGCCGCTACTCAAAGACTGTTTTTTAAAGAAGGTATAACTTATTTTTACTTGCTTACAATTATTGCCGTGTGTGTAATTTTTTATATGACCAATAACATAAGGGTCGGAAGGTATTTTAAAGCTATAGGTGATAATATGCAAGGTGCCGCCCTGGTCGGTATACCGACTAAAGAGGTAAAGGTCTTGTCCTATGTACTTTGCGGAGTCTTTGCGGCAGTTGCAGGTATGCTGTACTCATCAAGAGTAGGCTTTATTACACCTATAGCCGGAAACGGTTACGAGATGAAGGCGATAGCTGCCTGTGTTATAGGCGGTATAGCACTTACAGGGGGCCAGGGAAGTGTACTTGGAGCTACCATAGGAGCTACTATAATGTCTTCTATAAGCAGGAGTTTGGTGTTCTTAGGTTTTTCATCGGACTATGACAATACAATTACCGGAATTATACTTATAGTAATAGTTGTTGTAACTACAGTAACTCAAAACAAAGAGATTATTAAAAATAAGCGAGAGGTACTTTTAGCAAGAACATCAGGCGGTGATACAGTATCTAAGATAGGGGAGAGTAACAATGAATAAAGAAAAAACAAGCTTGCTTAAAAAAGCATCCTCTTGGGAATATGTACTCGTACTGCTTTTAATATTGGAGGTAGTAATCTTTGCAAGCAAGAATCCTAAATTTCTTATGCCGAGAGTTTTATTCGGAAGTCTCAATGATATAATTTCAATATGTATTATATCATTGTTTGTTACCTTTGTTATGATTACCGGAGGTATAGATATACAGGCAGGTGCATTGGTAGGACTTACTTCCATAATACTTGGCGTTTCATGGCAGGATTTCGGTATTAATATTTGGCTTGCCGCCTTTTTGGGAATTGTCGTTTCGGCGCTTTGCGGCGCTTTATCGGGATTTTTTGTAGCCTATTGCAATGTGCAGCCCATGGTGGTAACGCTGGGAGGAAGTTTCCTCTATTCGGGGCTTGCCCTGCTTGTGTCCAATGTTTCCGCTACGGAAAGTTATAAAGGAATAAGCGGTTTCCCGGAAAGTTTTACGCAGCTTTCAAAATACAGATTTGGCGGAGTTTTACCTTTACAGGTATTAATATTCCTGGTACTGGCAATTATCGCCTTTCTATTGTTAAATAAAACTGTATATGGAAGAAAGATATTTCTTATAGGAGTCAATGAGAATGCTGCAAAGTATTCGGGTATTAACACAAAGCTTATTACCTTAAGTACCTATGTACTTTCTGCAATCAGTGCTTCTATAGCAGGTATTATACTTACTTCTTATCTGGGTACTGCAAAGTCGGATATAGGGGCAACTTTAACACTTCCTATTATTACGGCGGTAGTACTTGGCGGAACACTGTCTACAGGCGGAAAAGGTTCGGTAATAGGAACGGCTTTGGCAGCGATAATTATAGGGATACTTAAGTTCGGTCTGCCGCTCAGTTTTAAAGTTCCGCAGCAATATCTTGACATACCGGTAGGTGCTTTACTTTTAATAGTTGTTATAGGAAGGGCAATTATTTCAAGTCCGGCTTTTAAGAAGTATATAAATAAGTTAAAAAAGGGTGATTAATCACCTTAAAAATATAGGCAGTGAGAACTGCTAAAAAGGGAGGTACTTTTAATGAAAAGGAACTTATTAACATTAACCGCATTGGGTCTTGCACTTCTTAGCTTAAGTGCTTGTAGTGCTAAAACTACAGAGCAGACCACAACCGCTGCAAACGATTCAAGTGCACAGTCAGGTGAGAGCAGTCAAGCGGCTTCTTCACAGGAGGCAGGTGCAGATGTTAAGTCTGTACAGGGGCTTACTATAGCTTTTGTTCCTAAACTTACCGGTAATGCTTTCTTTGAGTCAGCTAACAAAGGTGCTCAAAAGTATGCTAAGGAGTGGGGATTTACAGTAGATTATCAAGGCTCTCCAAATGCTTCCGTTGCAGATGAGGTTCAGGTTATCAACAATGCGGCAGCTTCAGGAGTTGACGGTATCTGTGTATCTTCAGTAGATGCTACAGGTCTTGACTCAGCACTTTCAGATGCGGCAGCTATGGGCGTAACAATAGGTACATGGGATTCAGACGTATCAGACTCTGCAAGAACTATTATGGTATCTCAGGGTACACCTGAAATACTCGGACAGATGCTTATAGACATGGGTACGGATGCTCTTAAGAAGAGGGGCAAGGATCCTGAAAAGGATGCTATTAAGTATTGCTGGCACTATTCACAGGCTACGGTTGCAGATCAGAACTCATGGCAGGTAGCGGGTGAGGCTTATATTAAAGAAAAGTATCCTAACTGGGTCAATGTTGCACCAAGCAACTACTATTCAGAGCAGGATGCGGAGAAGGCTGTGTCTATAGGTGCATCAATACTTGAAGCACATTCAGATATAGACCTGATTATCTGTAACGACTCTACAGCACTTCCGGGACAGTGTAAGGCAGCTCAGAATGCAGGTCTTACAAAGAAAGATGTAACTATAACGGGATTTGCTTCACCTATGTCAATCAAGGACTATGCTGAGGCTGATGTTATTGAAGAGTGGGGACTTTGGGACTGCGGTATACAAGGAGCACTTGGTTGCTATATGACAGCTTATATAGCTGCAGGCAATACCGTTAAGGTAGGAGATAAGATCAATGTACCTTCTATCGGTGAGGTGGAAGTATTGGCAAATGATGTGCTTGTACCGGGAGCTAGACGGCAGCGACCAACAACGGTGTTGTACTTCTTCCTGAAAGACTTACATTTACAAAAGAAAATGTAAATAACTACGATTATTAAAATTATCTTTATAATGACTTAAGCATCATTGTAATATGATAGAAAGGTTTGGTTAAGATTATGGCAGATTTAGACAACTTAAAGGTGGCGAAGAATTATTATTTAGATGTACCTTTTTCAAATGATAAAGGTTTTTATGTTAAAGGTGCCAATTCGCTGGATTGGGGCATGAAAAAACATCTTTCCAATATATTTAATCCTGAAAGCAAAAATACAGTGATGTTTGCTTTTGATCACGGTTATTTTATGGGCTCAACCGCAGGTCTTGAAAGGCTTGATTTGATAATTCCAAGGGTATTACCTAATATAGATGTACTTATGGGCACAAGAGGAGCTATAAGAAGCTGTGTAGACCCTGCTTTGGCAGCCGGTAAGGGAATTGCTTTAAGAGCTACATCAGGATCTTCTATGGTACAGGATGACTTAAGTCATGAGATACTTGCAGTAGATGCTGAAGAAGCTTGCAGAATGAATGCGGATTGTCTTGCAATACAGACTTTTATAGGCGGAGACGGTCAGCTTTCAAGTTTGGATAATTTATCAAAGGCGGTTAATTTCGGTGTAAGATACTCCATTCCTGTAATGGGAGTAGTAGCGGTAGGTAAAGAAATGGAAAGAACTCCGAAGTTTTTCAAGCTTGCAACAAGAATACTTGCAGAACTCGGTGCCAACATAATAAAGACTTACTACTGTGAAGACTTTGAAGAAATTGTTGCAGCCTGCCCTGTACCTATAGTAGTGGCAGGAGGCAAAAAGCTTGCAGAGGACGAGGCGCTTACCCTTGCTTATCAGTCTATAAG
>CAJPUK010000153.1 GCA_905373785.1 uncultured Johnsonella sp.
AGTACCTTTAGTAAGAAATTTTTTTATTAAACTATATCCCTCATTCACAGCAAGTTCAATCAATGCCTTGCTGTATATAGGCTTCTCATATGTATTAGGCATGCTCTTTCTTCAACAACAATTCTATAATTCTTTGCATGCTACACTTACCTATGTCTTCTATCTTATTATATTTGCCTTCTATGTGATATTGTATTTTTATTATAAAAATAAGATAAAAAGCCATAAAGTAATTAACGAAGACAATATTTATTATGCGGATAATAAAGAAAGCAGTGATAACTACACTGAGTAGCTTTGAGAAATATAATAGTGATTTATCTATAACTTAAACAATTATAAATATATTTTGCCTTTGATGTACTTTCTTAGCTAAAATCTTGTAGCGGTACTAATACTTTTTACACACCCTCAGTATGCAAAAATACAGTACCGCTATACCGCTTGGCAAGATATTTTATAGACGATATAAGACAAGGATGCAATCTTGATCCAATTTAATTATATTTTTCTAAAAAATATTTGAATCTGTACAATTAATTTTTATTATAGACTGCATCTTAATAACACTAATCATCAAATTTTCTGTCATACAGCAAGGCTGCTATAAGAACCACAAAACACGAACCTGCATTATGTACCAATGCACCTGTTGTCGGATTAAGTATTCCTGTAACCGACAGAAGGATTGCGACAAAGTTAATCAACATAGACATCGTAATGCTCAACTTGATGGTTTTAACAGTTGCATTTGACAGGCGTTTAAGATACGGCACTTTAGAAATATCATCACTCATAAGGGCTATATCCGCAGCATCTACAGCTATATCACTTCCCATGTTACCCATGGCAACACCGACTTCCGCAACTTTTAATGCCGGAGCATCATTTACTCCGTCACCTATCATGCAGACTTTTCCGGCAGAATATTGTAAATTCTGTATAGTTTCAACTTTCTTATCCGGAAGAAGTTCCGCATATACTTCACTTATCCCTGCCTTTGAAGCAAAGTATTCTGCCGTGCGTTTGTTATCACCTGTAAGCAGTACTGATTTGGTTCCAAGTTTGGATAATTTTTCTACAACAGCCTTTGCTTCGGGTCTAATCACATCAGACAGTGCTATGATACCTATACACTTACCCTCTTGCACCACAAGAATTGCCGCTTTTCCTTCCATGTGGAGCTTTGCTATGGTATCCGATACTGATTTATTGATTTCAATACCATTTTCCCTTAAGAACTTCTCATTTCCACAAAGCATTTTTTTGTCAGCTACAACTGCTTCTATTCCTTTTCCTGTTGTCATCTTAAAAGCGGATGAGGGAATGATGTTCATTTTTTTACTTATCACATCATTTACTATTGCCTTTCCAAGCGGATGCTCACTTTTTGCTTCAGCCGAAGCAGCCATCAAAAGAATATACTCATTATCCGGATTATCATTAAATGAGATAACATCACTTACCTGTAATTTTCCGTAGGTAAGCGTTCCTGTTTTATCAAAGGTGATAGTATCTACCTTTCCCATTTTTTCAAGTGCTTCACCTGATTTTATAATAACTCCATGTTTTGTTGCCTGACCTATGGCTGCCATGATCGCAGTCGGAGTTGCAAGAACCAGCGCACATGGACAAAATACAACCAAAACCGTTACGGCACGCACGATATTGCCGGTTGCAAAACCTGTTACAATAGCAATTATCAGGGCAACCGGAACAAGCCAGCTTGCAAACTTGTCAGCAATACGCTGCATCGGAGCCTGCTTATTCTCCGCTTCCTGTACCATGCGTATAAGCTTTTGTAAGGAACTGTCCTGACCTACATTAGTAGCCTTGATATCAATTGCTCCGAAACGGTTAAGCGTTCCGCAAAATACTTCATCCTTCACGCCTTTATCAACCGGTAGAGATTCTCCTGTCATGATGGACTGGTCTACGGAGGTCTCTCCCTCTATAATAATACCGTCAACCGGTATCGTTTCTCCCGGCAATACACGAAGTATATCATCACGAGATATTTTTTCTGCCGGAATCATAAGCTCCTTCCCGTTTTCAAGCTTTCTTCCCTGTACCGGTGCAAGAGAAATAAGATTTTTAAGACCTTTTTTTGCCCTGTTTGTTGTCATTTCCTCCAATAAGGCTCCAAATGCCATAATAAACACAACTTCACCGGCTGCAAACAAATCTCCGATGCCTATTGCTCCAAACATTGCTATTACTATTAATAGTGCAGATGATATTTTACTGATGCCTGGATTATAAACAACTCGCCACAGTGCCAGATATAATAACGGAATACCGCTTATTACCACCGTTACCCATGCCGGATCAATCAGGAGTTTTATTCCAAATTTAGGCAGTACAAAGCTTAGAATAAGAAATGCTCCTCCAACAAGTGTCATAGGCATTCCTGCCAAAATATCATTTATTTTCTTTAACATAGCCCACACTCCGTTCATTTTGCTTTATATTAAAAGTCATCATTTTGTAACCATCTTTAACATATTTCATACTATGTTCATTTTGCTTTGTTTGACAAAGCAATTTATATATCTTACAATTAATAAGTTAGTAAACACTTTATTCGTTATTTATTGTATAGCTGAGCAGGTGCAAATACAATGTATAGATAAACTTAAGCGTAAGTTAGCGAACACTTTTGTTAATCTGTACTGAAAATCAAATACCAAGCGGAGAAACTATTTATGGACAGACGACAGAAAAAAACAAGAGCAGCTATTTTTTCAGCATTTGGAAAACTGCTCTCAAAAAAGAATTATAATAAAATTACCGTACAGGAAATCATAGACGATGCAAATATAGGAAGAACTACATTTTATGCCCACTTTGAAACAAAAGACGATTTATTAAAAGCCCTGTGTGAAGAATTATTCGGACATATTATGGACAGTGCATTAGACTGCACACATAGGCATGGCTTATATTCCGACAGCGTTAAACCTGAATCTATTTTTTGTCATCTGCTGCAGCATTTACAGGAAAATGATAATAATATACTCGGACTACTCTCCTGTGAAAGCAACGATATATTCCTTCGTTATTTCAAGGGCTGCTTAAGCAAACTTATCAGGACGCAATTTAGTGATTCTTTGAGGAAAAAAACTTGTAATGTGCCTGCCGATTTTCTGATCAATCATATCTCAGGCAGCTTTGTTGAAATGGTTTTGTGGTGGATCAATGAGAAACTTAAGTACACGCCTGAGCAATTGGATGAGTATTTTGGATGTGTGCTGAAATCTGTTATATGATGGTTTTGTCTATCACATAAACCGTTGCAAACATATCTTGCCTTGGACACGCTCTCTTAACTAAAATCTCGCAGCGGTACTAAGCTTTATCTTCACCTGACGGCTTGATAAAGCAAGTACCGGCGGTCTCAGATTGTCCTCGGCAAGATAGTTTAACGGTTTATGTGATAGATATATAATAAAGCTACCTTATCACTCAGCTCATTACCATAACTATAAGAGTTATTGTAATTAAACTAAGTATAATAAATACCGCCCTATACATTAATTCATTCACAACTATTATATCCTCAACCTCCGGTTTTCTTAGCTCATCTCCTATACTTTCTTTTTTTACCAATTTTCCAAAATAATAGGCATCTCCGGCAAGTTTAACTCCCAAGGCTCCGGCAACTACCGCCTCGGTATGTGCCGCATTGGGGCTTGAGTGCTTGTATCTGTCTCTTTTATAGATTTTAAAAGCATTTTTATAATTAAGTCCCATAAAAAATGAAGCTATTATCAACAAATAGGCTGCAAGTCTTGCCGGTATAAAATTAGCCACATCATCAAGCTTTGCCGCAGCCATTCCTATATCCTTATATTTTTCGTCCTTATAACCTATCATTGAATCCATGGTATTGATCATTTTATATATATAAGTTCCGTATATACCGAAAAACAGGGCATAAAAGCAAGGTGCTACTACTCCGTCAGAAAAATTCTCAGCTATGGTTTCCACATCCGCTTTTATTATAGCCTCCTCATCAAGGCTTTTTGTATCCCTTCCCACTATCATGGATATGGCATATCTGGACTTTTCTATATCTCCTTCTTTAAGGGCATAATACACCTTCATACTCTCCTGCTTAAGTGACTTTGCCGCAAGCATATGTGATATAAGTATAGTTTCCAAGATACATATCACTATTATAGGAATTTTTGTAAGATACAGGGCTTTTACTGCACTTACAAAAGCAATAGTTATAAGTATATCTAAAATAACTATTATAAAGCCTGCCGCTTTAATATATTTTTTATCAAAATGCTTTCTGAAAAACTTTTCAAAAAATGAAATACATTTACCCATGTATATAACCAAATGAGGTAGCTTCCTCGGATCTCCAACTATC
>CAJPUK010000154.1 GCA_905373785.1 uncultured Johnsonella sp.
CAAAATAAGTATATCAAAAACGATGAATATTTTTCTGAGTGTGTACATCAAAAAATGTAGGAGTAGCAGGGCTACGCTGAGGATTTTTGATGTATGCAATCAGGAAAAGAGGCAAGTTATTTGGTATACTTATTTAAGAAACGATGCACCGGATATATATGTATAATATAGCAAATGAAAGCTTACTTTCAGGTGTATATTATATATGTATATCTATACGAATTACTATAAACCTTGTTACCTTAACACCGTTACAGTATCGTTAAGTAAGCTTACATTAGCTATTTGGTTCTTCGGGCATACCACTACTTTTAAGTTAGTTAAGTCAACAAGTGGCGATATATCCTGTACATAGTTATCACTGATATCAATATAACCTAAATCAGGCATATATTGCACAAAACTCAGATCTGAGATTCCCTGAGTTCTAAGCGTCAGTCTTTCCAAGGCAGTGAATTTATTAAGTATCTCAGCTATATCGCCTATTTTAATTTCTCTCCTGTCATCCAAAGAGTCCTTATACATATATTTTATCTCATAGAGATTTAATTCTTTCAAGTGTGGATTATCAACTATGTTTTCAGGACTTATATGAACCGCATTTTCAGTATCAATATCTATACTATCAAGCGAAGGAAGATTTAACAAAGGACTTATGTCACTATAAGCACCTATACGCATTTTTACTGTTCTTAAATTAGTAAGTTTTTCTATACCTGCAAAATCTCCGACATTTCCGTCTCCATATAAATTAAGCTTTGATAAACTTCCCATATTTGCAAGGCTTCCCATATTTATTTCATGCGTTAAACCTACATCAATACTTAGTTCTTCAAGCTGCGTATTATTTGTGACTTTGTCAAGTAAGTTATCACTTAAACTAACCTTTTTCAGATTGCCGAGTGAGGAAAATTCAGGTATATTCATACTTTGTTCTACATAATATAAGTCGATTTCAAGCTCGCTAAGTTCAGATAGTGTAAGTAAACTTGTGTAGTCCTTAAGTTCTTCATTATCTTTAAGTATCAAAGTTTTAATAGGCTTAGCTGTAAGCACCTCTATGCTGTTAATATCGGAACCGTCCACATACAGATAGCTTAAATCAGACATGTTTTTTACAAAATCTATACTCTTAAGACCGTCCGCATTATTTAATATTAGGCTTTCAAGTTGCGGCATACCATACAGTACCGAGTAATCGCTGAATGTAGTACTTCCTGCAAGTTCAAGTTTTTTTAGACCTACAAGGCTTGAAAGGTAGGAATTATCTCTGACTATCGGTATTGCAAGGCTTTCCAGCTTATCAAGCTTGGAAAGACTGCTTAACACTTTTATATCCAGATCATCATCCACATAATAGAAAGTAAGCTTTTCCAAATTACTGAACTTATCAACAAACTCCTCCATATCAAAACCTTCATATATGTTTATGGAAAGTTCTTTTATCTGCTTTGTATCGACAAACATATTTTCAAGCTCTTCCAAGTATGTAAAACTGTTTGAAGCAAAACTTTCAAGCTTAGTCAGATTGGATAGGGTGGCGCTGTCACCAACAGTATATCCATACTTCTTATTAAGATCGCCTACCCTGCTTATATCAAGACTTTGCAAATTGCTAAAGCACTGGAAGTCTTCAAAATCAACTGAAGTATCATTGATAAGTTCTTTAGAAATATTCACCTCGCCTATAGATCCGTCATCAAGCTCATAGGAAATATTGCACTTTTTATCAAAACCGCTGATTCCAAAGGAGTCCGTAAACTTAATTGATTTTATTTTACTATAATCATCCGAACCGATATTTTCTATAGACTTTTGAAATACCAATTCCATGAACTTAACCATGGTCTCGGAACTGACCGCTGTCCTTGGAGTAAAGACTTCTTCTTCAGAAACTTCTGAGCTATTCCCGGTAGACATACTTGTAATATATATCTTTGCAGCAAAAAACAAGATTATCATAACAGCACCAACTATTACTATAACCCTATACAAGCTCCCCAGATTATGTACCGTAGTTTGAGGTGTTGCCATATTGTAATTATTGATAGTCGTATTAATAATTACCTTTTCATCTTTTCTTTCAGCATAAATGCCCGTACCGCAATACGGGCAACGAGCCATTCCTTCTTTAGCCACTTTTATGTCAGCCTTACAACTCGGACATTTTATTTTAACAATTTCCATTTTTAAGTAAACTCCAAAATTTATTTAGTTTCACCGTTTATTTCTATACTTGATAAAAACTTGTGTTGACTTAAATCGGGTATTTTTGCATCTTGGACTGTGGTCAATATAAGTTTTTTCAGTGAGGGCAGGTATTCCAAAAATGTATAATCATACAAAGTCTCGTTATTTTCCAAGACAAGTTCTGTAATTGACAAATTATCTTCAAGCATTGATAAATCATCAATCCTGCTGCCTTCTATATTTAAATACTGTAAATTAACCAAACTTGATAAAAAGCTTGCTTCTTCAAGTTCTTTAGCATTTCTGATAGTCAATCTTTCTATACTCGGCATATTATAAAGTACCGAGTAGTCCATAATATTTGAAGCATCGGGTATGGTCAAAGTTTTCAAATTAACCATAAAACGTAAATGGCTTATATCCCCTACCTCATCTGATACTTCATACTCAGAGGCTGTCACATCCATCCAATTATCAAAACAAAGACTTCCCGGTGAATCCTCCTCAATAACTTCATTGCTTGGAATCTGTGATGTAATTACAACTATCACTATAATAAAAATAATTCCAAATACAACTATCGCAAGCAATTTATTGTACAGTTTATTCCCCTCTTCATCGAACTTTGAATTAAACTCTCTTGCCTCTTCCTTATAATTGTAATTATTGATAATTGTATTATTAACAGCAGGTTCTTTCTCGGACTCTGCATAAAGTGCCTGACCGCAATACTTACATCTGACCGCACCCTCTTCATACACATCAACACTTGCCCCGCAATTTGGGCATTTCATAGCGGTAAGTTTCAAGAATACTTCCTCCGATTATTAATGGAATATTTTCTTTACATTATTTTTTTAGACTATTTCTTTTTTTCATGTTCTTTTTAATCAGTTCCAGTTCTTCATATACATAGTCATTAAGTATCTTTATATATGTTCCCCTCATTCCTGATGAACGGCTCTCTATCACTCCTGCACTTTCAAACTTACGAAGAGCATTAACTATCACCGAGCGTGTTATACCCACTTTATCCGCAATCTTACTTGCTACAAGTACGCCTTCTCCGTCTTCCAACTCGTCAAATACACAGGATATTGCCGTAAGTTCCGAAAAACTGAGTGTTGATATGGCAGATTTAACCACATGTCTGCTTCTTGCATCTTCTTCAATTTCTTCATTAATGGATCTTGTAAGCTCCAATCCGACAACGGTTGCACCGTATTCGCTAAGTACGATCTCGTCCAAACCGTAGTTTTTATCCGTTCTGTATATAAATAGGCTGCCAAGCCTTGTTCCTGCTATTTCTACCGGGCAAACTATTGCCTTAAATCTTTCAACCTTATCCTGACTAAAACCGAGTATTTCCAGATTTAAGTTTTCTTTTGTTGAAAGTATGGAAAGTATTCTCTCATTAAGAAGCTTGTCTATAAACTCCCCTACTTCAACATCTATAAGTTCTCCTATATTTTCTATTTTGCTGTCTATATGTTGACCTAATATCTTTCCACGTTTGCTTGTTATCACAATATTTGAGTCAAGTATCTCGGATAAAGTATCACACACATCATTAAATTGTAATTTTTTTGAGCTGCTGCTGTGTAAAAGCCTGTTTATTTTTCTGGTTTTATCTAACAATTCTACGCCCATGTCAATTCCCCTCCATCATTGCCATTGTATAAACCTTATAAAACATGTAACTTATTACAGTTACTATGCTAAGATACCATAAGTAGACAATATAGACAAGCTTTTTATTATGAAAACTATCAATTGTATCATTTATTTATCGTCAAATATTATAAAGTAGAAATCTTATAGGCAATTTTATGAAAGTTGTTTGAACTTTTTAAACTTAGTGTGCTGTATATTTGTATTGAATGGTGTTAGTGATATCATAAAATTTGATGTTATTTGGCTTATACCCAAACTTAAACAAAACTGTGAGAAGAATGCACGGATAATACATCTAAAAGCCACAAACAGCGCTGTTAAAAGAATTTTACAAAAAAACTATCAGCTATGTTTTGTCAGGTTTGCAACTTATGTAACAGATATCAGTTATACAATACACTAAGTATTATATGAAGATATTAAGACAACTAAGTATTGTTTTAACATTAAACACATTTTAAATATATATTAATGATTTTCTCATCACCATACCCTAGCACAGTTCTTTTT
>CAJPUK010000155.1 GCA_905373785.1 uncultured Johnsonella sp.
GGTCAGCGAAGCAGGAAGCCCATAGGCTTTAGACTATGGGTAGTTCACAAATCATATGTAGCGTACTGAGCTGTAACGTTAAATTAGTGTATCATTTGCAAAATAAGCATACCCAAAATGATGAATATTTTTTGCTGTGCACATAAAAAACGTAGGCGTAGTGCGGCTGTGCTGAGGATTTGTACTGTATTTAATTAGTAGAAAAGGCAAGTTATTTGCTATGCTTGTTTAAAAGACGATGCACCGTGTCAGTACGGTAGCTTAGTAGGTAAATGTTTAGATAAGGAGTAGTTATGACCACTGTAATAGGTGTTAGATTTAGAGAGGTTGGAAAGATATATTATTTTGCACCCGGAGAGTTCGTACTTTCTCAGGGTGATAAGGTTATAGTTGAAACTGCAAGGGGCTTAGAGTGCGGTATCGTAGTTTTGGGCAACAAGGATATGGAAGATAAGGAAATAATAAGCCCTCTTAAGGAAGTAAAAAGGATTGCTACCGAGCAGGATGTGGAACAGATGAATGAAAATAGAGAAAAAGAAAGACTGGCATATAGGATCTGTAAAGAAAAAATAATAGAATATAATTTGGATATGAAATTAATATCTGCCGAATGTGCTTTCGATAATTCGAAGTTACTTTTTTATTTTACTGCGGATGGAAGAATTGATTTTAGAGAGCTTGTAAAGGATCTTGCAGCTATTTTTAAGCTGCGTATAGAGCTTAGGCAGGTAGGAGTAAGGGATGAAACTAAAATAGTGGGCGGCATAGGCTCTTGCGGAAGAGCACTGTGCTGTCATAGTTATTTGACGGACTTTGTACCTGTTTCCATAAAAATGGCTAAGGATCAGAGCCTTTCCCTTAATCCTCAAAAGATAAGCGGAGTCTGCGGCAGGCTTATGTGCTGTCTTAAAAATGAGTCCGACACCTATGAGGAGCTTAATAAGAATCTTCCTAAAGAAGGGGACTTTGTATATACGGATGAGGGCAGGTCAGGAGTTGTAAGCAGTGTAAGTGTACTCAGACAAAAGGTAAAAGTTATGGTACAAACTGAAGGCGGAGATAAAGAAATCGTCGAATACGAGGCTGACAGTGTGAGTTTGCAAAATAATACATTTACAAAAAAAGCAAAGAATAAGGCGTAGTATGCAAGTAGAGATCAGGGAAGAAGAAAGACTTGATGATCTGGAACTTAAAGGACTTAAGATAATACAAGATCCGAGTAAATTCTGTTTTGGGATAGATGCGGTACTGCTTAGTGATTTTACTAAGGTAAAGCCGGGGGAAAATGTTTTAGATATAGGGACAGGTACGGGTATAATACCGCTGTTACTTAGTGCAAAAACTGCTGCTAAGCATATAACAGCGGTGGAAATACAGCCGGATATGGCTGATATGGCACAAAGAAGTGTTCTTTATAATAACTTGCAGGACAGAATAGATATTATATGTAATGATATAAAAAGAGCTGACAGTTTTATTAAAAAGTCTTCTGTTGATGTAGTGGTAAGTAATCCGCCTTATATTAAAAGTTTTCATGCAATAACGAATCCCAAAGACAGTCTAAGGCTTGCAAGGCATGAAATAGCCTGTACTTTGGAAGATATACTGTCGGCAGCTTCCAATATATTAAAATACCATGGAAGATTCTATATGATACACAAGGCGCACAGGCTTACAGAAATCGTGTGTAAAATGAGAGATTATAAACTGGAATTAAAAAGGCTTAGGAGCATACACCCCTTTGCCGATAAACCTGCTAAGATGGTACTGATAGAAGGAGTCAAGCAGGCTAATCCATGGCTTGACATAGATCCGCCACTTATAATATATAAAAATGACGCTGAGTATACCGAGGAGATAATAAAAATATATGGAAAATAATATAACAGGCTCAAGGCTTGTTGCACCCTCTACATTGTATTTGGTGGCTACACCCATAGGAAATCTTAAGGACATAAGTTACAGAGCATTGGAAGTGCTTAAAGGTGTTGACTTGATTGCGGCGGAGGATACCAGAAATACGGTTAAACTTCTGAATCATTATAATATTAATACTCCTCTCAGCAGTTATCATGAGCATAACAAGATAAAAAGATCCAAAGAGCTTATAGAAAAATTAAAAGGCGGCAGCAGCATAGCCTTGGTAAGCGATGCGGGTATGCCTGCGATATCGGATCCGGGTGAGGACATGGTGGCAGCGGCACATGAGGAAGGAATAAGTGTAAGCGTAGTGCCGGGAGCCTGTGCTTTTGTAAGTGCCGTTGCAATAAGCGGACTTAGCAGCAGAAGATTTGTGTTTGAAGGCTTCCTGCCCTTTGATAAAAAGGAAAGAAGGCAGGTTTTGGAAGATCTGGCTAAAGAAAAACGCACAGTAGTATTTTACGAGGCACCACATAAGCTTATAAAAACATTAAAGGATATAGCCGAATTTATAGAAGAAGACCGGAAAGTAAGTATAGTAAGGGAGCTTAGCAAGCTGCATGAAGAGGTTTTTAATACTACTATAAAAGAAGCAATAAGACTTTATGAAGAAGGAATAAAGCTTATAAAGGGCGAATATGTAATAGTTATAAATGCAAAAGATGAGGAAAGTATAAAAAAAGAAGAGGAAAAAAAGTGGGATGAGTTAAGTCTTGAAGAGCATATGAAGATATATGAGGATAAGGGACTTGACAGAAAAGCGGCTATGAAAAGTGTAGCCATGGATAGAAATGTATCCAAAAGAGAAATTTATAATAAGCTTTTGAGAGGTTAGAGATGGACTTTAGTAGTTTAGGTATTGCTGATAATAAGTTGTTATTATGGGCAGTTGCGGCAGTTGCAGTATTGATAGTGATTTATATATTGTATCGGATAGTAGTAAAAATCAAAAGAGCGGTGCACAGATTAAGTAATAGGATCGGTAGATTTTCCAATATAGTTGAAGAAGTTTATACCGCTTCAAAGAATGCCGATAAAATCGAATCCGAGACTCCAAAGAGCGTCTCAGGTATGACATCCTTGTTACTTCCGAGAATTTCAAAAGATTTTCCGGATTTTAACTGGCATGAAGTGAGGGAACATCTTGAAAATAAGCTGAGGGAGAAGCTTACAGCAGAGGGTTCTACCGATATAGTAGTGCATAAGAGTGTAATATCAAGGTACAATAAAGATGCAAATAATATTTCCATAACATGTCAAACCGCTCTCAAATATAAAAATCC
Source organism: uncultured Johnsonella sp. (assembly GCA_905373785.1). Lineage (GTDB taxonomy): Bacteria > Bacillota > Clostridia > Lachnospirales > Lachnospiraceae > Johnsonella. The sequence goes on from CAJPUK010000155.1 coordinate 3,204, forward strand.
CAACAAGCAATATGTAGGAGAGTATAAGCAAAGCAGATTTACTACGGAAGTCGTATATATGCAAAAGTTGGATGACTATTATGAAAAAGACAGTTTGGGTGTCTATACCTGTCCTAATTGCGGTGCTTCCGTAGATAATTATAACGGTGGCGTATGTGCATATTGCGGATCCAAGCTAAGGGATCTGAATGTAAGAATATGGAGCGTGGCGGATATAGAAGAAAAATAAAAATCACTTGACATTTATAACTCCGGTAAATAAAATAGTTTGAGTATCAAAGTATTTTTTAAGTATCGGTTTGGGTATATAGTTATGTTGATAGGTTCATAAAAATAAATGCCGACTTTTTAGGAGGAATAATGGGTATAGTTCTAACCGGAATGGGTTCAAAACTGCCAAGTAAGAGATTATCTAATTTTGACTTAAGCAAGATGGTGGACACTTCTGATGAATGGATAAGATCAAGGACAGGTATAGAGTACAGGTATGTATGTGAGGAAGATGAAGGCCTTAGTATGCTGGCAACGGAGGCGGCAAAGAAAGCGCTTAAGATGTCCGATACTGACGCAAAGGACATAGATTTGATTATATGTGCGACCTCAACACCTGATAAGAACTTTCCCTCATGTGCCTGTGAGGTACAAGCTGCACTGGGAAATACAAAGGCACTTTGTTTTGATATAAGTGCGGCGTGCTCAGGTTTTATATATGCACTTCATACGGCGGACAGCATGATGTTAAGTAAAAGATACAAAAAAACCTTGCTGATAGGTGCGGATGTGCTGTCAAGGCATATAGATTGGGAAGACAGAACCACCTGTGTACTTTTCGGAGACGGAGCTGCGGCAGCGGTTTTGGAATTTGATGAAGCGGCAGGCGGTATTTTGGGAGAGGATCTGGGTTCGGACGGCAGTAGGGGAGACAGCTTAAGCTGCAATGCTCTTGGAGAAAACCCTTATATGTATATGAACGGACAGGAAGTATTTAAGTTTGCGGTAAGGACAGTACCTGAAAGTATTAAAAATGCACTTGAAGACGCAGGTGTAAAAAAA
>CAJPUK010000156.1 GCA_905373785.1 uncultured Johnsonella sp.
TGTCTGTTCTTTGATTTCCATACTCCCATAACACCGGTTATTGTATCACAAGTATATATTTTTTTGCTACCTTAACCCACCGTCTAAAGCCGATGGGATTGCGGTAGCATTATTTCAATATCTCATCAAAAAATCTACCGTCTCGGCGGTATTTGCGGCAAATTTCATCTGCCATTTTTATGCCCCTACTTCTATTTGCTTCACTTTCTTATTTTAATAGGCTACGCTCATTTTCGGTAATTGTTTGTTTATCAATTATAGTTATCCTATCACAAGCTTTTTGTGTTATAGCAACATACTGCTTACCGAGCTTTAGTTCTTTTCCAAAATCACAGCGGTCTCTGCTCATAGGTGCTATAGTACCGTCTATCCCTGACTTTGAACCATGATAGAGAGTTAAAACATCTTTATTTTCCATAGTCTCTCCTTAATAGACGAAATAAATATAAGGATAAGTTTATTATAACAATAGCCCTTAGATTTATAAAGTAAATAGTAGATATATTTATGATGTATTTGTATTTACTTTACGCCGCCCTTATATTAATATACATTTAAGGAATACAAAGAATATCCTTTACTTTTGGCTAAATTATATTTGGGTATGCAACTATAATATATAAAAAAACACAAGGAGTAGAAATATGCCTATTTTCATACCGCCCTATGCAGGCGAAAAGATAAAAAGCGATGCGGAAGTTAAAATTTATAAAGTATTACAAGATCTTAATCTAAAGAATGCCTATGTTCTGCATTCACTGGGTTTGCCAAGACACAATGTTAAAATCTACGGGGAGATAGACTTTGTTGTTGTATGTGAGCTTGGTGTTGCCTGTCTTGAAATAAAAGGCGGCAGGGTAGAGTGCAGAGGCGGCAAATGGATCTTTACCAACAGGTACGGTAATGAAAATGAAAAGTCCGAAGGTCCTTATACACAGGTAAAAGACAATATGTTCAGCCTTAAGAATAGATTGAAAGAAAGATTTCCTTCAAACAGGCATATGCAAAATGTTCTTGTTGCCTGCGGTGTAATGTTTCCGGATATAGTATTTGATGCAAAGACCGAGGAAGTGATACCAGAAGTTACCTATGATAAAAGAACCGAAGATATAAGTGCATATATGAAGCAAGTTTTTGAGTATTGGAAGGGTACAAGGGAGTCAAGTAAGCTTTCTCCCTCAGATATAGAAGAAATCATATCATATTTAAGAGGTAACTTTTGCTTTGTTCCAAGCCTCTCGGACAGATTAAATGAGATTGATGATAAGCTTATACGCCTTACCAATGAACAGGTCAATATTATGAGGGGACTGGCTGCAAATAAAAGGCTTATGATTGAGGGCAGTGCCGGAACCGGTAAGACTGTTTTGGCAATGAATTTTGTAAAAGAGAAGTTGGAGGCGGGCTTTAAAGTTCTTTATTTGGCATTTAATAAAAATCTTGTAAAAAATGTGATAAATACTATGAATATAGAAAGTGACAGGTTAAAGATCATAAATATCCATGCACTTTTTGGAGAATATGTTAAGGTTGACAAGGATGAAGTAAAAAAGGATGCACAAAATTATTTTAATAATATTTTACCGGAAATGTTTTTAGACTTTGTAAGTGATTTGGAAAAGGAGAAACTTGCCGACTTGCAAGTTGACATACTTGTTATGGATGAAGGTCAGGATATAGCAAATCCCATATATTTGTATCCGCTTGATTATCTTCTAAAGGGCGGATTCAAGGAGGGTAACTGGGCTTTCTTCTACGATGAGAAGCAAAATATTTATAATCCCGAGTATGATGAGGGGATTAAATTTTTGGAAGAATACCAACCGAGTAAATTTAAGTTGTCAACAAATTGCAGAAATACGATACAAATAGGTACCTACAGTTTTGATGCGATAGGGCTTGATGAGAAGGAGTTTATTAAAGAAAACGGTGAGGAGATAATAAAAGTAAAGTTTGCTGATAAGGACGATGCAAAGTCAAAGCTCAAAGAGATAGTAAAGGGCTTAAGAGCGGAGAATATAAAGGAGGAGGATATTCTTTTCCTGTCTCCCAAAAGATACAAACACTCGATTCTTTCCGAGATAGCCTTTGAGGTCAATGAAGATGTTAATGATAAAAGCAGAGACCAAACGCCGAGATTTTCCACTATTCACGGATATAAGGGACTCGATTCCAAGGTGGTCGTTATGTGCGATCTGGAGCAGATAAAAGAGGAGGATAAGGCGACCCTACTTTATATAGGAGCATCAAGAGCCAGAACTCTGTTATATCTTGTAGGAAGTGAGGAGTTTTGGTTAAATAATATCTAGTTAATTGTTAACACAATAAGTATATCAAAAACGATGAATATTTTCTAAGTGTACATCAAAAAACGTAGGTGTAGTGGTCTTCGCTGAGGATTTTTGATGTATGCAATCAGGAAAAGAGGCAAGTTATTCGGTATACTTATTTAAGATACATTACACAAGGTGTCTTAATATAAGGAGATAGCCATGCTTTATATAAAAGGTAGAATGAAGGTAAAAAGAAGTGCAGAGGATATAATGACTCTGTTAAAGCAAGGTTCGGGATTTTCTTATAAAAGAAAGTTTTCAAAAAGAACTTTCGGTTTTTTTATACCTGCTGAGGCTAATTTTTGGAAGAATCTTGACTATTGTTATGTATATGGCAGGATTAGGAAGTATCAGGATCATTGTGAGGTAAGTTATACGATCTTACCCGGGATTAAGTTATTGGTGGCTTGTATCTCGATGGCTGTAATGGATATATTTTTGATAATTATGTTAATTGTGGACCTTATAAAAGACGGTTATTTGATAAGCGCTTATGCAAGTTGTCTTCCAATAGTGGTTGCGGGTATTTATGTATTTACGACTTTATTTTTTGATGCCGGCGACCAAAATGTTTGCAAGTATAAGTTGGAAGAGCTGCTTATAAACGGATATAATCCAAAATATTTCGGAAAGTATAGTGATTAATAATAACTAAAGTATGCTATTTATATAAAGCTAAGCCTATAACTGTTGTTGATTTGTCTGAACGTCCCGGTAATAATCAGAAAGTTGATTCTGAGTATAAGAGAAATGGAACTTGTAGCATTTTTATTTTGTTGAACCACTTGGAGGGAAACGCTATGTAAGTATTCGTGAGCATCGTACTGCAATTGATTGGGCGATAGAAATCAAATATCTGTCTGATGTAGTATTTCCTAATGTAAAGAAAATCATTTTAGTAATGGATAATCTTAACACACATAAACCGGCTTCCCTTTATAAGGCATTTACGCCACAAGAGGCATGAAGGATTATAAAACGGCTGGAAATCCACTATACTCCCAAACATGGAAGTTGGCTTAATATGGCAGAAATTGAGCTTAATGTAATGACTCGCCAATGCCTCTCACGCAGAATAGCAAGCATTGAAAAACTTAAGTGTGAGCTGTCAGCATGGGAAGAATATCGCAACCGGAATATATCCAAAATAAAATGGCATTTCAAAACCGGAAATGCACGAAAAAAATTGATGTCGCTGTATCCGGTACTTGAATCTACTACTTCTTAGCTGAAATATTGAATTTTCAATGTACTAACCCCATTTGGGATGTGGGAAGTTTGAGTTATAAAAAGGTGAAGTTACTTATTACAGACTTGTCGGATTCTAAAAGGGATAGTAGAAAGAAGATATTTAAAAGCTTTGAAAAAAGACCATACTTACATTACCGCCTACAGAAGGTAAGACGTAAAACTGACTTTCTGTCGGTACACAATTAAGTACGGTCTTTATTCAAGTTCTTAATGAGGTATTACATCCGTCGCTTTCCGAGAGTCCGGTAAAAGTTTAAGCGACTTTATAAAATTAACTATTCAAATCTGGCGAACTTCATAACAAACCTAGTATTAGCTGTATTTGAAGTTAAAGCTATAGTAACCTTGTTTTGCCCTGAGATATCCACATCAATATCAAAAGGCTGGGTCTCACCCATTATTATATCGTCACTTTCGTAAAGTACAACGCCGTTATCACCGTATACTACAAGGTTACAGGCATATCCGTTGGGAGTCATAAAGGTAGAGGGAGCTACAGTTGCTTTAAGACTGGTATATCCGGCATCGTTAGAATACTCTGCCAAGGCACCGTGATAGCCAAAAAACAGTGCGTCGAGCCAGATATCTCCGCCTATAACCGTGGCATTTTTTTCCTTAGAAAACGATCCGGAACTGTATGTAGTTTCCTTATTATACAAAAGATACTG
>CAJPUK010000157.1 GCA_905373785.1 uncultured Johnsonella sp.
ATCTACTCCTTTTATTTGGGGAAATGTTTTCGTCCGCATTAATTTATATTGTTTCATAAAACTATTGCAGCATTCACTATGTACTTTATAAGCATCAGGACTGTAACCATAATTGCCTTTTATACAAGCTAACTGTTACTGTAACTACTGCTTTTACATTACTTCTTGTTTTTTATAATAAGGTATATCTAACTATAAGTATGTAACTTATGTTACATACTTGAAATTCCGAATTTATTTTATCAAAATTCCTATAGCCATTTGCAAAATAAAATCGGCTTTGACATAAAAAAAGCCAAAACCGATAATAAATACTTATGCTTAATATAAACTGCTTTTTATTCCACCCAAATCAATATCTACATTCTTATAAGTATCTTCTATGTAAATAAGTAAATCTATAATCAAAGCTTCTGCAAGCTCTATATTAGCATGCTCTCTTACAGGAAGTTCCTTTTCCACATACTCTTCACCTTCTTTTACGGATACATGAAGTGTATATTGTATAAGCTTTGTATTATCGGGCATTTCCCGAAGTTGCTTGCTGTAATGTATTTTATTGGCAAGTTTTAAGTCAATAGCATGTATACCGTCATCCGCCTCACTTATCAGTACATTATTTTTAACAGCAAGCTTAAGTTCCTTACTTGAATAAGATGAACTGCTTAATATACTGTTTATATCGTCCTTAAATTCAGGCACTCTGCTTTCTAAAAGTTTCTGACAAGCACTGTCCATCATATATTTACCCCTCTAAACAAACAAGTTCATACTTATGGCTATCCAAAACTCTAAATTCAATACCGCTTTTACTAAGTAAACCTTTTATTAAGGCAAATCTTACTTTGTAATAGGCTTCATGCTCGCATTCAAATACATCAAGATACTGTGCATGCACATCTTCATACTGTTCAAATACTATTCTTTTTGCATTTTCGCTTACCAAATCTATAACTCTGTCACAAGGCATTCCGTTAATAAGTTTGTCATCAAGATAATTATAGGCAAATCTTACAGAAACACCCGGCTCACAAGCCTGCTTTGCACCGAACTCATATGCCACCTTTTCTATCTCATCTATATGTGAGGCATCTTCCTTTAATATAGAACTTAATACATAAGCCAGTCTAAGTTCAACCAAACCGACTCTTTCCAAAAGCCACTCATGTATACTTCCGTTTACAATCTCCTCAAGATTGCCTTCTTCCAAAGTAGCAAGGCTTGTATCAAGGGCTTTGATTTCTTCTGTAGCATAGCCCTTCTCAAGAGCCATATCGGCAATAGCCCTTGTAAGACTGTCCTGAAACTTAACCTTATCGTATAACCATGTATGTATAGGTCCCAAAAATAAACTCATATAAACTCCTTTTTGACATAAAGTATAAAACAAAAACGGATAAATCATAAAACAGCCTAAAATGCACACTGCCATGCAATATATTACATGGCACGACAGCTCTTTTACACTATTCTCATGTGGGGTATCATTGAGGGGGCATATATAATACAAGTTCTGAATCCACCTAAATTCCGATAGCTAATCCACTTGCTCAAGGAAAGGAAACATCAATGATACGCTACACCGCTTAACAACTTATCCAAAACATTCAATAACGCCTTACTGTCCTTATCACTTATACCTACATCCGCCTTGACCTTCCTATACACCTCATCCAAGCCTTCCTCAAGTTCCTTGCCGCTTTCAGTGATAGAAACACAAAGATTTCTCTCATCCTTATTACAACGAACTCTTCTTACATAACCTTTGGACTCAAGTTTTTTAAGTACAGGAGTTAAAGTTCCCGAATCAAGATAAAGTTTTTCACCCAGTTCCTTTACATATAAAGTACCTTCAGACAGTAACACATTTATACAAATATATTGAGTATAAGTCAAGTCATATTTATCCAAATATTTTTTATATACTTTTATAAGTTCTTTGGAGCAAAGATAAAGGGGCAGACATATACATCTGTCCTTCATAACTATAAGTAAGCGCCTACCGCTGCGAGTAGATCTTCCTTAGAGCTTGCTCCTACCTGTCTTTTTACCATCTCGCCCTTATTGAAATACAAAATGCTCGGTACTGACATAATTCTATACTTCTTTGCTATCTCAGGTGCATCATCTACATTCACCTTAGCCACCTTAAATCCCTTAGCCTCTGCTGCAAGCTCCTCTATGGTCGGAAGAAATGCCTGACAAGGTCCACACCATGCTGCCCAAAAATCAACTATTACGGGAACATCACTGTTAAGAACTTCCTGCTCAAAATTATCGTTATTTATTACTAATGCTGACATAAAATACCTCCTAAGTATAATTGTGTAATATTTAATTGTGTTAAATCTTTTATTAGTATATAGGAATATTTCCTATTTGTCAAGCATTAACAATTGTCTTAATTTTAATACAATTTCTTCCCCCACTTCAATGCCGTTCCACAACTCAAATGCCCTGACACCCTGATATATAAGCATATCAAGTCCATTTATCACTTTTTTATTATTATCGGTAAAATACTGCATAAACTTAGTTTTGGCAGGATTATATACTAAATCCATACCCGCTTCGCATTTATCATAAAAATCCTTACATTCAATAATTGCCTTATCTACATTAGGATGCATACCTACAGGACTTGCCTGAAAAGCTATATAATCGTTTTTTGGCAGATATTCACTGATTGAACTTTTAGCATCAAGTTCTGAAAGCCTTATAAAATTAAGCTTAATACCCGGAAAGCCTGCTTTAACAGACTCGGACAGCACCTTAGCCTTATTAATATCTCTGCTTATAAGGCTTATACTTTCCACACCTTCTTTTACACACACATAGAGAACTGCCTTTGCAGCACCGCCGGCTCCAAGTAAGACTATGTCTTTTTTCTTTATATTAATATCCGCCTTTTCCAAAGCCTTTTTAATACCGTATACATCGGTATTATAGCCTTTATAGCCCCCATTTACCCTTAGCAGTGTATTGACCGCCCCTATTATCTTGGCTTCATCTGACAGCTCCAAAAGATGACTTATAACTTCCTGTTTAAACGGTATCGTAATATTAAGTCCCGATATTCCCAGAGCATAGGCTCCTTTTATAGCTTCCTCAAGGCTTTCTTCTATATGAAAAGCGCTGTATACAAAATCTATACCCAGCTCCTTTGCTATAGTCATCTGCATAAGAGGTGAAAGGCTGTGAGATATGGGTTTTCCTATAATTCCCGCAAGTTTTGCTTTTGCTGTATACATAATTACTCCTGTCTTGGCTTAGCTTAAGTTTAAGCCTTATTATTAGACTTTTTTTATTAAATTTTTTTACTTGTAACGATCTCTGTGTATTATTCTGATTTATCTGGTAGTTAGCAACGTAAACAATAGTATTCGTTTGTGGGAAATCAACTGATAAAAAACACCTTATAATTCAATCATACACGCAACTCTTTTTCAAAGCTGCGACAAATTCACACAGATTGCGGAACTCACTTGTCTGCCAAAAACCGGCAGACTGCGTTCAAACAGTCCTCATCTGTGGAATTTGTACCTTGCTTTATCAAAAGAGTTAACCGCTACAAAGATTGAATTATAAGGTTTTTTTATCTTCCGCTACGTTACCGCTACAACGAGTATAAATAATACAAATAATTAGCGGTGGGCAGATTTATAATTGTTTACGTTGTTAAGGTGAGAGGGAGAGGGGGGATGTGGGAGCGACTTTTATTCCGCACTTATAAAGTGGTCCTTACCTTACAGCATATTTTCCCGAGTAATACATTAAATTTAGATACTTAAAAGGAATCATTGACTTATATCAGATTTTGTTAAGGGATACAGCAACCTTATAAATGGATAGAAAACTTGTCTATAAAACCATAAGTAATGTTAAACTACAAGTTACATCCTCACTTTTGCGTGTTCTCCCTATGCGAATGACTGTTTTTAAGATTTGAATAAAAGTAGCTGCCACACCTCCCCTCATCCCCCTTAGCAACATAAACAATAGCCATTTGTTTACCCCACTCATTATACAGCTATTTCTTACGAGCTGGTGATAACAGAAACACTCCCTATTTCAATCTTTTTAGCGGTTAGTACTGTTAATAAAGTGAGTTACAAACTTTACAGACGAGGACTGTTCGAGCGTCAGTCCACCACGCTTTTCGGTGGACAAGCGAGTTCCGCAGTCTGTAAAGTAAAGTCGAAACTTTATTAACAGTACTGCGAGTA
>CAJPUK010000158.1 GCA_905373785.1 uncultured Johnsonella sp.
TGACCTACCTGAACTGTAACTAGTTCTTTAATATTTTATCATTTTTTTATTAAGAAAGTATTGACTATATATATATAATGGTTTACATAATTTATAAATAATAATAAAGGAGAGTAACATCATGAGCATGACAACTTATCAGATTAAACTTAAAGACAGACAAACAGGTAAAATTACAACTGTTAAAATCACAGCAAAAAACGGAAATGAAGCTAAAGCTATAGCTATGAGAGAGTATGGCAGAGCCTATGAAGTTATCGGATAAATATTAAACAATACAAACAGCAACGGACCGAAGATCCTAATCAAATCTCCGGTCCTTTTATTTTTTCATTGACTATATATTGATATCTTTATGCACTTATCAAAACTCTACTCAATATATATAATCCACTAAAGTCAGAGCACCGGCTCTACTTCAAAAAATCCTGATAAAGATTTATAGTATAGTCCTTTACCCCCACTACCTTACCGTCTCTAAGATAAATCCTCGGTATTCTCTTGCTCCAATCGCAAGAAAGTTCGTATGAGAATCTCATGCTTAAATCTCCTAAAAGCTCTGCTGTGATTAATTCATCACCGTCTTTTCCTAGTATTGTTACTTCATCTCCTATCTTAGCATCAGGTATATCACTTACATCTACCATAAACTGATCCATGCATACTCTTCCGGTGATGGGGGCTTTTTTGCCGTGTACCAGTATGTATCCTTTATTACTTAAAGTTCTTGGATATCCGTCTCCGTAGCCGAAAGATATGGTAGCTATCTTTTTCTTCTCAGGCAGTGTGTAGGTTGCACCGTAGCCTATGGTCTCGCCCTTATCAACTTCTTTTATATGAGTGATCATAGACTTAATAGTCATAACCTGCTTAAGCTCAACACCTTCCATGTCCATGTCATTATCCGGCTTGATTCCGTAAAGCACTATTCCGGCTCTTACCATATCAAGCGAAGAACCTATATTTCTTACAGAACCGGCTGAGTTGGAGATATGCCTTATCTTTGGCTCTACTCCCTCTTTCTTAAGAAGCTCTATAAATTTTTCAAGTCTTTCAAACTGTTTTAATGCACAATCCCTGTCAGGGGCATCCGCTTTATACATATGGCTGAATACTCCCTCAACCTCTAAGCCTTCAAGTTTTGATATTTCCTTTACTTCTTTTGCGGCTTCCTCATCATATCTGCAACCTATTCTGTTCATTCCGGTATCAACCGCTATGTGTACATAGGCTTTTCTGTTTTGTGCCACAGCCTCTTTTGATATAGCCCTTGCCTGCTCCATGGTAAATATAGTTGCTCTTACTTCATGCTTAACTATATCTCCATAATCAAACTCAGGTACAGGTCCCAGTATAAGTATTGGCTTGTATATATTATGATAATATAAATTAAGTGCCTCGGCAGTAGTTGCCACTGCTATAAAGTCCACATATTCCTGTAATGCCAAAGCTACCGGTACATCTCCGTGTCCGTAAGCGTCAGCCTTTACCACTCCGGTAAGTTTTACTCCCTTTGGTACATTGTCTCTTATAGCCTTAATATTATGTACTACCGCATCCAAATCCACCAAAGCCTTGGCTCTTTTATACCTATCCATAAGATTTTCTCCTTTATCGTCATTTTCTTGATATACCTGACACGCATTAGGGTGCTGTATTAAATACAACACCCTTTAAGCAAAACTTTATTCATACACCCTGTCTACATATTTACTGGTAAATGCTGCAAGTAAAGCACCGTAGCTAAGTCTGAACTTAACTGTATCTCCCAATTTATAATCTTTATCTGAATGTGTCAAGTTAACTATTGTGTGGTCTGAACTTGCACCAAGTACTTTAATTTTCTCATCTACAGGCATAAGTCCGTCAAGTACCATATCCTGTCTGCCAAATCCCAGTATACCTCTCTTTGCTATACCCTCATCATCATAATGTGGTACCTGTCCGAAAGCATCAACTCCTATTTCACCTATAGGGTAAGTAGGCTTATTCTTTATCTCTACAAGCTGTCCCTCAAGAAGCACAGCATCATTTGCCGTACCTTCTACTCTGTTGCCATAAGCAGTCTCATTACCAAGGATAAATGCCTCTCCTATTCTAAGACTTGTAATTCCCTTAGGAAGCTCGCCTCTGTCTATAAGATATATTGAGCTTGAGTTTCCTCCTGAGATCATAGGAAGCTTGAATCCAAGCTTAGCCTCTATCTTCTCAGCTATTTTAACAAGTCTTGAGAGATTATCATTTTTAGGGATTATAGCACCGTAGCAGGTAAGGTTTACTCCTACACCGTGAAGGTCTATATTCTTAAGTGAATTGATTTCTTCAGCAACCTTAAGTATCTCCTCTTCATTTTCGTAGAAAATACCCTCTCTTAAGTCGCCAAGGTCAACCATCAGTACCACTTTATGAGTCTTACCCTGCTTTTGAGCCTCTTTATCCATCTTTCTTATGGTCTCTATCTCTGAGTTAAGGCTTATATCTGCATATTTTATGACTTCTTCTATCTCGCAGTCCTGCACGATTCTAAGCAGGAGTTTTTTAACGGGTAAGTCCGCATATGACTTAATATTGGCAATTCTTGCATCTGCAAGAAAGTCAACACCCTCATCAACCACAGTTTCAACGATTTTTCTGTCGGCAGTAAATGATTTGGTTACTATGCCCATCTCAAGCCCCGCCTTGCTTGTAAGTGCTCTCATGGCTCTTACATTCTGTCTGATTTTTTCTAAATTAATTACCAGCCTCGGATACATCTTCTTTTCTCCTCTTCTTCGGAAGTTTTATTCTAAGACTCTTTGCCAATAGTTTGAGTGCAGCTTCCTCATGTGCCTTTGACAGTACTCCCAAAGATGCCATGATATAATCATTTTCCACTAAGATTTCAGCCTCAGGGTGTGGATATAGTTTCATACCCGATTCATTATCCATAGCTATCTTTCTCATGATCTCAACTCTGTTAGGCAGCCTGGTAAGTGCTCCACCTGTTCCTATTATATATTTAACCTGTGAAAGATCCTTACCCTCCGCAAGGCTGCTTCTTCCTGAAGGTCCGTATACATATCTTATCCTTCCGGCATGACGCTCAACCGCCTTAAGCACCGCTTCAAGTGTCAGTCTTTCAACAAATTTAATTTCATCTTCATTCTTAGGTATGGCTTTATACTCTGCCATAACCTTGTCTATATCTATATTAAGCTCTTCTTTTAATTTATCTTTTCCTATTGTGGCAACTATATTGGGCATATTTACATATACACCTAGATCGCCCTCAACAGTTCTTTTTGCAACCGGCTCCGGATGCACAAGTATTCTTGATATTTCATCTGACTCTACAGTTACGGAATGTAAGTCGGTAGTTGCACCGCCTACATCAAGTACTATCAAGTCTCCCAAATATTGATACAAAAGCTTTGCCGCTTCCATAACCGCTCCGGGTGTAGGAATTATCGGTCCGTTTACCATATCTCTTACATGTTCCATTCCGGGAGCATGGATTATATGATCTTCAAAGGCATCCTGTATAACTCTTCTGCTGGGCTCTACATTAAGTTCATCTATCTTCGGATATACATTATCTACTATATAAAGTCTCTGCCCTGCGTGCTTTTCTTCAAATATTAACTGAATCTCTTCTTGATTTTCTATATTACCCGCATATATTATAGGTATGTTTAAGCCGAGGTTGCTGATAAGCTCCGCATTGTGAAGTGCAGTTTCTCTTTCTCCGTAGTCCACTCCTCCGGCTATCAATATAATATTAGGTCTTATTTCTTGAATTCTCTTTAAATCAGTTCTTCTAAGCTTTCCTGCCGTTACTTGATGTATTATAGCTCCGGCACCCAGTGCCGCTTCCTTTGCCGCCTTAGCCGTCATATCGTATACAAGACCGTGTACGGTCATCTTAAGCCCGCCGGCAGCACTTGAAGTTGCGAGCATTTCAACATATTCTATCTTATCAACTCCCAATTTCTTAACCAAATCGTCAATTGCTCCCTGAAGACCAATCCTCACATCTCCATCAAGTACCGAGGTAGGAGCCTGTCCCTGACCCACAAATTGCGGGTCAGAGCCGGCTATACCGTTGAAAGCATTAACGACGGTAGTAGTTGAGCCTATTTCAGCCACTAATACGTCTATTTTCATAAGTTTTCTCTTGCTTTCCTTATATT
>CAJPUK010000159.1 GCA_905373785.1 uncultured Johnsonella sp.
ACTGTTCGAGTGAAGCTCGCCCGCTTTTGGCGAGCACACGAGTTCCGCAGTCTGTGTGAATTTGTCGAAGCTTTGAGAAAGGGTTGCGGGTATGATTGAATTATACGGAGTTTTTTATAAACATTAATTGTTTATGTTGCCAACTCCCCGATAAATCATTATATTTATTGTAATGCTCCTATGAGCTTTATATTATAAAGGTTTTAAAATTATAAAAATACATTATTATACAAGGAGGTTTTATGAGGTACAAGGCAGAAATAGAAAAGTATATCGAAGATCACAAGGATGAGATGTTTGCCGATATTATCAAGCTTTGTGAGATTAACAGTGAGAAGTCGGAGGCAAAAGAGGGTATGCCTTATGGTGTAGGACCTTATGAGGCTCTTATGTTTACTGACAAGATGTCAAAAGAGTATGGTTTCAAGACTAAAAACTATGACAATCGTGTACTTGCAGTGGACTTTAGTGATAAAGAAACACAGCTTGATATATTGGCACATGTGGATGTAGTGCCGGCAGGAGAAGGTTGGAAAGAAACAGAGCCTTTTAAGCCTTTAATTAAGGACGGAAGAATATACGGAAGAGGAACATCTGATGACAAAGGACCTGTAATAGCAAGCCTTTATGCCATGAGAGCAATCAAGGAACTTGGTATAGAGCTTTCTAAAAATGTAAGAATGATAATAGGCTCTGATGAAGAGTGCGGTATGTCTTGTGTAAAGTATTATTACACTGTTGAGAAGGAAGCTCCTATGACCTTTTCTCCGGATGGAGCCTACCCTGTAGTAAATATAGAAAAAGGTAAAATGGATGGTAAGTTCAGTGCAAAGTTTGATGCGGATAAGAATTTACCAAGAATAATATCAATAAATGCCGGAACTAAGAGTAATGTAGTACCGCCAAAGGCAGCTATGATTGTGGAGGGCTTAAATGCCGAAACTGTAAAAGCGGCAGCTGCTGAGGTTAGCAAGGCTACAGGAGTTGATTTTGAGGTAAAGGGAAGTGACAAACTTGAAATAACAGCGCTGGGAGCCAATGCCCATGCATCTACTCCCGACAATGGTAAAAATGCTATAACAGCTTTACTGCAACTTGTTACCAAGCTTGATTTTGCAAAGTCAAGGCAAATTGAGCTGCTCCATAACTTATATGAGCTTATGCCGCATGGTGATACTAAGGGTGAGGCGATTGGAATAGCTAAATCGGATGAAAAGAGCGGAGCATTGACCTTGGCTTTTTCTATCTTTAATGCTGATGAAGAGGGCTTTGAAGGAGCATTTGACCTAAGAGCACCTGTATCTGCAGAACCTAAGTTCTTACTTGATACCTGCAAGGAAAGGTTTGCAAAGGCAGGTATTACCTTCCATACCGACAGTATGATAGCACCTCATGAAGTATCGGAAGATTCTGATTTTGTAAAGACATTGCTTAAATGTTATGAGGAGTATACCGGGCTTGAGGGATATTGTATAGCGCTTGGCGGACTTACCTATGTGCATGATTTAAAGAACGGTGTGGCTTTCGGAGCGGTATTCCCCGGAACAGATACTCGTATGCATGGTGCTGATGAGTTTGCCGTAGTTGATGAGTTGGTTGCATCTGCTAAGATATTTGCCCAAGCAATAGTAGAGTTATGTAGTTAAATTTGATTATTTTTACTAAAAACTTATAAATTACTAAAAAAACATTGACTAAATAAACTTTTAGAATTATTATGCTTATTGTTGAGTTGATGTTTTAAACTTGGCTTAAACTAAATTAGATTTAAGGAGAGGTATCGTATGACATATTCTAAGACTGCAAATATTATGATGTGTATGATGATGGGCATGGAAATGTGCTTTGATTTTTGTATGCAAAATAATTAGTCTTAGGGTTCTGATGTGCGAAACTGTATTTATATTTTATAAAAAACAGGCAAGCCATAAGGCTCGCCTGTTTTTTTTTATCGCAGGGGCGGTGTAAGGAAACCATCGCCTTGCGGCGAACACCGCCCCGCGAACGAGTAGGTGGCTAAAGCTCCCCTACTCGATTAAGATGCAGGGGCGGTTAAAGGAAACCATCGCTTTGCGGCGAACACTAACTTTTTATACAAGGGTAGGTTAATATAAGCTGTCTTAATCCTCTGGTTTATATATAAGCGGATTAAGATATGAAAAATTCGGGGGATTATATAATAGTGGAAACAATTATAAAAATTGAGGGCTTAAGTAAAAGCTTTGTAAATAAGAATACCACTGTACATGCATTGGATAATATAGACCTTGACATATACAAGGGAGAAATATTTGGAATTATAGGTCTGTCGGGTGCAGGAAAGTCTACTTTGGTAAGATGTATTAATTATCTTGAGATACCGACTTCGGGAAGTGTGATCTATATGGGAAGCGATCTTTCCAGGATGAGTGTAGATAAGATAAGAAAGACCAGACAGTCTATGGGAATGATATTTCAGCAATTTAATTTGCTGGCACAAAGAAATGTACTTGACAATGTGTGCTTTCCTATGGAAATAGCAGGTGTGCCTAAGCAAAAAGCTGAGAAAAGGGCTATAGAGCTTCTTGAACTTGTAGGTCTTGAGGACAGAATAAAATCCTATCCGGCACAACTTTCCGGAGGTCAAAAACAAAGAGTTGCAATAGCAAGGGCAATAGCAAATGAACCGAAGGTTTTACTTTGTGATGAGGCAACCTCGGCACTTGATCCGGATACTACCAAGCAGATACTTAAGCTTATAAGGGAAATCAATAAAAACCTTGGTATAACTGTAGTTGTAATAACCCATGAGATGAAGGTTATAGAGTCCATATGCGACAGAGTTGCTATAATAGACCACAGCAAGATTGCAGAGATAGGTACGGTAACGGATATATTTTCAGATCCCAAATCTCCTATAGGTAAAAAACTTATATTAGGGGATAGCGTAAAAGAAGTTGTGGCAACCAAGGGAAGGAAGTTAAGGCTGGTATTTGACGGCAGAAGTTCTTATGAACCCGTACTTTCCAATATAATACTTGCAACCGGTTTACCTGTAAATATACTTTATGCTTCTACAAGCGATATAGGCGGTATAGCCAAGGGACAAATGATTATACAGCTTCCCGATGATGAGACTGATGCAAGTCGTATACTTCACTATATAAGCAGTATAAAAATGAAATATGAGGAGGTGTATGAACATGAATTTGTCAACGCAGACGCTTAATATGCTTGGAACCGGTATATTTGAAACCTTACTTATGACCTTTGTTTCATCTTTTTTAGCCTATCTTATAGGTATACCGTTAGGAATATGTCTGGTAGTAAGTGCAAAAGACGGAATAAAACCTATGCCTTTGTTAAATATTATTTTGGGAATAATTATAAATATACTTAGATCTATACCGTTTATTATTTTACTTATAATGGTGTTGCCGCTTACCAGAGTTATGGTAGGAACAACGCTTGGAGCCAAAGCGGTAATACCGCCTTTAGTTATAGCAGCTGCACCATATATAGCTCGTATGGTTGAGTCTTCATTAAAAGAAGTCGATGCCGGAGTTATAGAGGCTGCAAAATCTATGGGGGCTTCTAATTTTCAGATAGTGTGGAAGGTCTTACTTCCCGAGGCAACTCCTTCACTTTTATTGGGAGCTGCAATTTCAATCACTACCATATTGGGATATTCTGCTATGGCAGGATTTACCGGAGGTGGAGGACTTGGTACTATAGCTATCAATTACGGTTACTATAGATATCAAACAGATGTTATGCTTATCACTGTGGCTATACTTGTTATTATAGTCCAAATCATACAAGAAACATGGATGCATATGTCAAGAATCAGTGATAAAAGAGTCAGATAGTTACACCACAAAGTGGTTTTACTATATATAAAGGTTAAATATCCCCGACCTCAAAAGGGGAAGATGCAGTTACAGTTTAAGTAGGTCATTCGTCTTTGTCAAAAAACTAAAAATATTTAATTTTTATCTATAAATTAGACGAAGATGAATTCC
>CAJPUK010000160.1 GCA_905373785.1 uncultured Johnsonella sp.
ATTTAAATGACTGTATTTTGAAGTTTTAAAATATTTTGGGGAGATATATGCTTATGGAAGATATGATAGAGTTAATAAAATCAAACTGGGGATATGTTAAATCATATCTGATAGATAAATTCGATGTTTCAGAGGAATTATCTTATGATACCTGGATAAAGCCTCTTATAATAGACAGAATAGTAAAAGACGAGACAGGACGTGAAACACTCTACTTTATAGGCAGAGATAAGATGTTTTGCAATATTGTAAATAAAAAGTACGCTCATCCTTTAAGCATAGCAATAGAGCATGTGACCAACAGAAAATATGATGTAAAAATAGAAATAAAAAAGACAGTCAAAAGAAACTCTATCATTAACAATAAAAGAAGCTTGCTTAACAAACAAAAAATAAATGATTCAAACTTAAATTCAAAATATACATTTAATAACTTTGTTGTAGGTAAAAGCAATACTATGGCTCATGCGGCTTCATTGGCTGTAGCCGAAAGCCCCGGAGAGATATATAACCCCTTATTCATATATGGTGATGCCGGACTGGGTAAAACCCATCTTATGCAATCCATTGCTCATTTTATTATATCCAATAATGAAAAAGCCAAGGTAGTATATGAAACAAGCGAAACATTTACAAATGAGCTTATAGACTCCTTAGCCAACAGAAATAACTTTTCCATGACTGATTTCAGAAAAAAATACAGACATAATGACTTGCTGCTTATAGACGATATACAATTTATAATAGGAAAAGAAAGAACACTTGAAGAATTTTTCAATACCTTCAATGACTACTTATACAGATATAAAAAGCAGATAGTAATATCTTCAGACAGACCTCCTAAAGACTTTTTAACATTGGGAAACAGAATCAAATCAAGATTTGAATCCGGTCTTATTGTGGATATCAATCCTCCGGATTATGAGACCAGAATGGCTATACTCAGAAAAAAGGAAGAAACAGATAATCTTAATATAGACAATGCTGTAATACAATACATTGCAACCAATATAAAAGAAAATATAAGACAGCTTGAGGGCGCACTTAATAAAGTTTCGGCTAAGGGAAGACTTGAAAAAAGAGATATAGATCTGGAACTTGCCAAGGAAGCACTTAAGGACTTCATAAGTCCGAACGAACCTCGTATCATTACTGTGGACTTTATAAAGCAGATTGTTTCCGAGCATTTTGAGATCAGTATGGAAGACTTGCTTAAGAAGACAAGGGCAACCAGTATAACTTATCCAAGGCATGTAGCAATGTATTTGTGCAGAAGACTTACGGATGAGCCTCTTAAAAATATAGGTGCCGCATTCGGTGGAAAAGATCACACAACAGTTATGAACGCTGTCAACAGTATTGAGGATAAAATGAAGAAAAACCCTGAGGTTAAGAATACTGTCGAAGTGATAAGTAAGAAGTTGTCTCCACAGTAATTAACATGATTAAGCTGTTTTTATACAACTTATAAACATACTTATACAATTCGTATCTATTGTATTTACAGGCTTTAAGAGGCTTTTTAACATATTCACAGCTACTACTATTACTTATACTAAATATTATTATATATATACGACATTAGGAGCACACAATTTAAGTGATGTTAATTTACAATATTGTTAAAGCTGAATTGTGTATATCTATTATTTGTTTAATTGTGAAAGGCAAAAAAATGAAACTTATATTTAATAAAGAACAGCTTATTAATGCTATCAATATAGTTTCTAAGGCTATATCAGGTAAGACAACCAATCCGTTGATGGAATGTGTATTATTTGATGCTTCATTTGATAAGGTACTTCTCAGTGCTTCCGATTTGGAGATAGGCATAGAGACAAAAGTAGAGGCAAATATAGTTGAAGACGGAAAGATAGCATTGGAAGCCAAATTAGTCTATGATATAGTCAGAAAACTTGATGCACAGGACTATGATATTACTATAGAAGCGGATGCAGCTTATAATACGATTATATCTTCCAATAATGCGGTATTTAAAATACAGGGCTTTGATCCCGAAGAATTTAACTATCTTCCAAAGATAGAGAAAAATCAACACATAAAATTAAATCAATTCACCTTAAAGGAAGTTATAAGACAGACAATATTTTCAGTGTCTTTAACTGACAGTAATAAAATGATGTCAGGAGTACTTTTTGATATCAATGAGGATATCGCAAGGTTTGTAGCCTTAGACGGACATAGGATATCAATAAGAAACGTAAAACTGAAAGAAAGTTATGAACAGATAAAGGTTGTTGTGCCTTCAAAAACTTTATCCGAACTTGCGAGGATCATTTCTTCAAATAATGATAAAGAAATCAACATATATTTTGCGGATAATTATATATTATTTGAATTTGATGATACAATAGTATTGTCAAGGCTTATGGAAGGTGAGTATTTTAAGATTGAGCATATGCTGTCATCAGACTATAAAACAAAAATAAATGTCAACAGACTTAAACTTCTTAATGCTATAGACAGTTCTATGATACTTATAAGGGAAAATGATCATAAACCTATCATTTTGGATATGAGAGATTCTTCTATGGAGCTTAGAATGAAGTCTTCTTACGGCTCAATGAAAAATGCCATAGACTGCAATAAGTCCGGTGACGATTTGGTGATAGCTTTTAATCCCAAGTTTTTTATAGATGCGTTAAAGGTTATAGATGATGAAAAAGTGGATATGTTTTTCAGTAATCCAAAGGCACCTTGTTATATAAGAGATACGGAAAATAACTATCTTTATATAATATTGCCTGTAAACTTTATAGAGTAGTAGGGATTAGGAAAGGTGTGTATTTTGGAAGAGATAGTTATAAAAGATGAGTATATAAAACTGGAGCAGGCACTTAAACTGACAGGTGAGGTATCTATGGGCTCCGAGGCAAAGTACCTTATAAAAGAAGGCAAGGTCAGTGTAAACGGTGAAGTGGAGCTTAGAAGAGGCAGGAAGCTGAGAAACAGCGACATATTTAATTATAACAATCATGATTATAAAATCATTGGAACTTAAAAACTACAGAAATTATAAGGACCTTTATTTGAATCTTGATAAGGGAACAAGTTTGCTATACGGAGATAACGCTCAGGGTAAGACCAATATACTCGAAGCGATATATATGTCTGCAACCGCAAAGTCTCATAGGGGTTCAAAGGATAAGGAAGTTATTAATTTTGATGAAGAAGAAGCGCATATTAAGCTATATATAGAAAAGAGGGAAGTAAATCACCGTATAGATATACATCTTAGGAAAAATCATGCCAAGGGTATAGCCATAGACGGTATACCTATAAGAAAAATAAATGATTTATTCGGTATGTTAAATGTTGTATTCTTTTCTCCGGAAGACCTTAATATTATAAAAAGAGGTCCGGCTGACAGGCGAAGATTTATAGATATGGAGCTTTGTCAATTAAGTAAGATATATGTGGATAATTTGATAAACTACAATAAAATTTTGGCACAAAGAAATAAGCTCTTAAAGGACATAAGTTTTAATGTTGATAAAAAGGAATTATTGCAAAGCCTTGATATATGGGATATACAACTTATTCACTATGGCAGCGAGGTAATAAAGTATAGAAAAGAATTTATTGCAAAGTTAAATATTTACATAAAGGATATACACAGTTCTATTACCGGAGAAAAAGAAAGTTTATATATAAACTATGATTTAAATATTGACACAGATCAATACGAAAAGGCGGTTTTAAAAACAAGGGATAATGATATAAAGTACAAGATGACATCAGTGGGGCCGCATAGGGATGATATATCGTTTTTTATAAAAAATGCAGGTAAAGATATTGACCTGAAGTATTACGGCTCGCAGGGGCAGCAAAGAACTGCCGCCCTTTCTCTAAAACTTGCGGAGATAGAGCTGGTTAAGAAAAGTATAAATGATTATCCTATACTTTTACTTGATGATGTTTTTTCAGAACTTGATGTAAGCAGACAAAAAAGGCTTATAAAGTCTA
>CAJPUK010000161.1 GCA_905373785.1 uncultured Johnsonella sp.
CAGTACTAACCGCTAAAAAGATTGAAATAGGGAGTGTTTCTGTAATCACCAGCCCTCAAAAAATGGCTGTATAAGGGTTTGGAGTAAATAGCTATTGTTTATGTTGCTAATGGGAGGCGGAGGGGGAGGTGCGGCAGCGACTTTTATTCAAATCTTAAAAAAAGCTATTCCTATAGGAAGTAATAAGTAAGGGTAAGAATGTAGGTTTTACGGTGTTCTAGTTTTTGCAGCTGCCGGAGCTACTGCCGGTGCCACGTTATATTCTAACCGTACTTATGGTGTTGTTTATAAGTTTACTGTATATCTTCCCAAAATTCGGTATAAGGGAAAGCTAATAATTCCCCCGGTTTCTTATAAGTTCGAAATAAAAGTCGCTTCTACACCCCCCACACTTCCCCTTGACAACATAAACAATTATAAACATATCTACACACCACTAATCTTTTGTAACTGTGGCGGGTGGAAAATAAAAAACTCCATATAATTCAATCTTTTTAGCGGTTAACCCTTTTGATAAAGCGAGATACAAATTCCACAGACGAGGACTTGTTTGAGCGTCAGTCCACCGTTTTTGGGTGGACAAGCGAGTTCCGCAGTCTGTGTGAATTTGTCGAAGCTTTGAAAAAGGGTTGCGAGTATGATTGAATTATACGGAGTTTTTTATAAGCATAATTGTTTATGTTGTCAACTCCCCGATAAACCATTATTACTTTAATCATCCACCTCATCAAGTTTAACAAATCTGTTACCTATTGCATATACGGTTACTATGGGAGATACTTCCATAAATACATTAGGATAGTTTTGTGCCAAAAATCTTCTTATAGTCGCTGACTGACTTGGTGAGCAAATACAGGTTATCATTTGTTTTTTCTCATTGGTATAAGCACCTGTTACATCATGCAAGGTTACACCTCTTCCAAGCTCGGTAAATATAAAGTTCGATATTTCCTTATGGTTATGTGATATTATTGACACCTTATATAGCTTAGATCTGAAACCGAATAAGATATAGTCCATGATATATATGTATGTAACATGATTTACCAAGGCATAAAGTGCAACTTCCTTACTGAACACAAAGCCGATCATAACTATAATTATACCGTCCATTACAAGCATTATCTTACTTATGCTCACATCTTTAAAAACTTTTTTATTAAGTATCCTGGCTATAGTATCCGTTCCTCCAAAGGTATACCCCCTTCTTATAACAAGACCTGCTCCGACTCCATAAAATAAAGAGAAATATATACATACTATAAACATATCTCCCTGAACCAAGGTAAACTTCCATATGTTTGTAAGAACTAAAAGTGTAGGATACAGAATAGAAACGGTTATTATCTTAAGTGTAGCCTTTTTACCTAAAAATATAAGCGCCAACAAAAGTATAACTATACTGAAACCATAATATAGGTAGCTGTAATTAATGCCTGTAAACTTTTCCGCCATCTGAGACAGACCGGTTACGCCGCTTGTCGAAAGTTTATTAGGTATAAGTATCCAGTTTACCGACAATGCGGTAATTAAGCAACCGAAAAATATACCCGTTACATCCAAAAAAAGTTGATTTTTAATTAATTTCTTAGCCCACAGCATAACTGCCTCCTCAATTTGTTATATATTACACAATTTTTTGCCTACATTAGTACAAGGGACTGTCGCATCATCAAATGCTACAGACCCTTGTTTTTGTAGTAACTATATTTTTATCAATATGATATTAGCATCAAAATCCTTTTACTCCTTTAACAGCCAATTGTTTGGTGATACTTTACCCTCACAATCCTCAAAAATACAATTAATCCGCCTTACTCATATTTTATTAAATTTTCAAGAACTTTAAGCTTAACACAAGTAATACTGCCTTAAGCTTAAAACCTTTGTCATTGCTATAATTAATACCGATGTATTACTAAATTAGTATGCCTTTGCAAAATACGCCAACTTTTTCGCAGGCTTACCGCAGCATACACACTTATCTGATATTACTTCTGTATCCTCAAACGGAAAACATCTTATAGTAGCAGCAGTTTCAGCCTTGATCTCAGCTTCACAGTCCTCATCCTCACAGTGCATAGCTCTTATAAAGCCGGGCTTGGTATCTAAAGCCTTCTTAAACTCTTCCATATTGTAGGCTGTAGATGTTCTCTCTATCCTGCTTGCTTTAGCCCTGTCAAACATATCCTTTTGTATCTGCACCATAAGCTCGGCAATTCTTTCATAAAGTTTATCAAAGCTTACTTCTTCTTTTTCAAGAGTATCTCTGCGAACCAATACAACCTTGCCATTTTCTATATCTCTCGGTCCAAGTTCCAGTCTTACCGGTATTCCGAGCATTTCCGCCTCATTAAACTTAAATCCCGGACTCTTTTCTTTTGCCGCATCTATGTCTACTCTGAATTCTTTTTCAAGAAGTTCTTTGATTTCATACACCTTATCCAGTACACCTTCCTTATGCTGCTGGATAGGTATTATTCTTACCTGTGTAGGTGCCATCTTAGGTGGAAGTACCAGACCACGATTATCGGAATGTACCATAATAAGACCGCCTATAAGTCTTGTAGATATACCCCATGAGGTGTGATAAGGATGACTCTTACCGCCGTTTCTGTTTTGGAATTCTATATTAAACGCCTTAGTAAAATGCTGTGCCAAAAAGTGGCTTGTACCGCATTGGAGTGCCTTACCGTCATGCATAAGAGCTTCTATAGTATAGGTATCTTCAGCTCCTGCAAAACGCTCTCTTACCGACTTCTTACCCTTTACTACAGGTATTGCCATCAAATCCTCTGCAACCTCAGCATAGATGTCAAGCATTTGCAAGGTTTCAACCTCGGCTTCTTCATAGGTTTCATGAAGGGTATGCCCCTCCTGCCATAAAAATTCAGAAGTTCTGAGAAAAGGTCTTGTGGTCTTCTCCCATCTTACCACTGAACACCACTGATTATAAAGATATGGCAAATCTCTGTATGAATTTAACCATTTCTTATACATTTCACATATAATGGTTTCTGAAGTAGGTCTTATTACCAGCCTTTCTTGAAGCTTTTCTCTGCCGGCATGTGTGACCCAGGCAACCTCAGGAGCAAAACCTTCCACATGCTCAGCCTCCTTCATGAGTAGGCTTTCAGGGATTAGAAGAGGAAAGTAGCAATTCTTATGCCCGGTTTCTTTAAACCTTCTGTCTGCAAAATTTTGTATACTCTCCCATAAAGCATAGCCATAGGGCTTGATTACCATAAAACCCTTTACAGGTGAGTAATCAACCAAATCCGCCTTAGTAATGATGTCTGTATACCATTGTGCGAAATCATCTTCCATGTTAGTAATTTCTCTTACAAATTGCTGTTCTTTCTTCTCCATACATATCTCCATATCTTAATTTATGTCACAGTTCAGGTAACTTAGATCCACCTGTATAATATACCGAACGAAATCTTGCTTTCAGCTGTATATTATACATGTATACCTATCGGGCTACTGCCGGAGTGAATCTTCGTCTGATTTATAAGTAAAACCTAAATTTTTTCAGTTTTAACGAAGATAAATAACCTACCCAAACTGTTACTAATTTATAACTTTATCTATTATAACACTACACTCAACAAAGGTATAATGATAATATTCATATTTAATTACTTATTAGTTAAGTTATTTTCAAACACTACACTTACATATACCATATAAATAATATATATGCAATAGCTATTATTTACAGTAATTTCAGCACTATTATAATTCAATTAAGGTCTTTTACATTTTTATTTTTCTTGATACTTTTTGTAGAGTTTTATATTTCTTTAGCTTTATTTAAGCTATATTTTTTCAAACATTGATTTTTCCCTATAATTAATTTGCTAAGCGAAAATTTTTCTCCCGCTTAGCAAACATAATTATAAAAACAAAAGATATACTT
>CAJPUK010000162.1 GCA_905373785.1 uncultured Johnsonella sp.
TTAATAAAGTGAGTTACAAACTTTACAGACGAGGACTGTTCGAGTGCAGCTCGCCCGCTTTTGGCGAGCACACGAGTTCCGCAGTCTGTGTGAATTTGTCGAAGCTTTGAGAAAGGGTTGCGGGTATGATTGAATTATACGGAGTTTTTTATAAACTAATAGCCACAAACTATTATAATTGTTTATGCTGCCAACTCCCCGACAAACCATCATTTTTTTCCCAGAAAACAAATATATCCCAGCTCTTTTTTATTGTCCAGCATAAATGAGCGCATTCTTTGGAAGAATTCTTTGTTTTCTTCTTTTAAACCGTTTTTTATTACGGTTAATGCCCCTGCAATACCCTCATCCTTAAACATACCCGATACACTCATAAGTGTCATAGGACCGGTCTTTTGTTCTGTTCTAAATCCCGCTTTTTCAAAACAGGACTGCCACTCTTTGTCTATAAGCGGCTCTACATTGGCATTTATAGCTCTACTTAAGCCTATGCGAAGTTCTCTGGCATGCTCTGTGCTGTCAGTAATTAAAACTACATCCTGAGTAACTACAACTCCGCCCGGTTTTAATACTCTATAATACTCCTTAAGTGCCTGCTCTTTTTTATCTCCAAGAAGCATCGTAAGCATTGCCTCGTTAATTACCACATCAAAACTTGCATCTTCAAAAGGAAGTTTAAAAGCATCTGCTTTCATAACTTTTATCTTTTCTTCCAAGCCGTTTTCTTTTATCTTCTCCCTTGCCTTTTCAAGTGCATTTTCATCCAGATCCACTCCTATAATATCGCACCCATACTTATTTGCTATATGTATCAGGGTAGTTCCCATATTGCAGGCTACCTCTAAAACCTTTGAATCAGGCTTTATATCAGCCTTTTTAAGTATCCAATCAGTTGCCTCTATGCCGCCCGGTCTTAGCTTGGTCTTACCAATGCGGGCTAAAAATTCATGACCCATTTCTGCCATAATATAACCTCCAAATAAAAAATAAACCTTAAAACTTATGTTTTTTCAGTTAGCCTATACTAACTCGTATATAAACAATAAAGCTTATACCAATCAATAATCGAGCAGGGAGACCCTAGTCTCATACTCGCTCGCAAAGCGATGCTTTTCGCAGGATGATAATTTCCTTACACTTCCCCTACGATTAAAAATGGCATATGTGATCTGTCAATCACATATGCCAACTATACCAAAAAAATCATAAAAATGATAGTTTATTGCTCATATTTAATTGTTCTGCATAACATACACGGTTACAGTTCAGGTAGGTCATTTATCTTCGCAAAAAACTGAAAATCAACATATGATAAATATCTTAGTTTTGTGCTATATAAGCCCCATCTATTCCTACTTTATAACCATCCGGTGTAGTGGTATTCTTAAGCATCGCTCCGCTTTGTGTATCCATATAGTACCATACATTATTTACCAAATACCAACCGGTTACCATATAGGCATTATTATCAAAGAAATACCATTCTCCGTTTATCTTTTTCCAGGAAGAACGAGCTACATAGCCTTTATTATCTACAAATTTATATCCTCTTTCATCCTTTGTCCATGTACCTACACTTTGCTCAGCCTCAACTTCTCTTTTTATAGCATCAGCCTTATCTCTTGATACTTTTATAGAATTTGAGTTCACCCATGCACCTGCAAAATTGGAATCAGTTCCGGATATTCCTCTTACTTGAACGGTATAAGTTCCGTCTTTTACAAGATACTGCCTTACATCATAATTATTGCTTATAGTACTGTATGTATCTCCGGTTGCATTATTGGCACCTCTCATAAGTTTAACTTCGTAAGAGCCTGCCCCCTCACTTGCATTCCAGTGAACCTTTCCATCCTCACTTAACTCTACCTTATCTATTGAAGACATTTGATTTGATAATGAAGGAAATTTAACCGTTACATACAAAACTTCGTCATTATCAGCCTTTGATGTATCTACAACAGTAAGTCCGGTTCCGTTAACTTTTATATCACTTAGGCTTACATTAAAATAATAATCTCCCTCAGCTACAAGCTTAATCTTTAACTTAGGTGCATCATCCCTTGTCCATGTGGGAGAAAAATTTTCAAATTCACAACTATCATAGAAATAATGTCCGTTTCCGGGCTGTATATCTACACGCTCAGTACCGACTTTAGTATCAACTTGAATATCCGCCTTTATGTTAAGGCTTACTTTATTAATCTTTTTTCTTGTTGCGGCTCTTGTATTAATTCCTACGACTATTAATAACAAACAAGCCAAAAAATATAGAGTAACTCTTTTTATAGTATTCTTGTATTTCATATATGCTCCTAACTTTCTAACAAATTTATATTACCGCTCTTTATTATATATTATTATATAAAATTAGACAACTTATAGAATATATAACATATCTTACAAAAATACTACAATTATTTCTAAATCAGTACCATAAACGGGTCCAATACCATAGGTATAACAAATTTGTGAACTACCCATAGTCCAAAGCCTATGGACTTCCTGCTTCACTGACCTCGCAACCTACTATCTCCACAGGCGTTAATTCGGGCAGTCCCTGCCCTATTGTTTTTTCTTATACTACCTTAACCCACCGTCTAAAGCCGGTGGGATTGCTGTAGCATTATTTCAAATCTGTATACAGTCTAAGCAGCACAAGATTGTAACAGTTCTACATAAAAACTACTTTGCAATACCTGAAACTCTTGACTCTCTGATTAAATTCACCTTTATCTGTCCCGGATATTGCATCTCTTCTTCAATCTTCTTAGCTATATCATGTGCCAATATAACCATGTCATCATCCGTAACCTTCTCAGGCACTACCATAATTCTTACTTCTCTTCCCGCCTGTATCGCAAACGATTTATCTACTCCGGTAAATGAATTGGTAATCTCTTCAAGTTGTCTAAGTCTTTGAGTATATGCCTCCAAAGACTCTCTTCTTGCTCCCGGTCTTGCCGCAGATATTGTATCCGCCGCCTGAACTATACATGATATAAGGTTGTCCGCCTCCACATCCCCATGATGTGATTCAACCGCATTGATGACTATGGGAGATTCTTTATACTTTCTGCAAAGTTCCGCACCGAGTTGTACATGTGAACCTTCAACTTCATGATCTATGGACTTACCTACATCATGCAAAAGCCCGGCTCTCTTTGCCATTCTTACATCCACTCCCACTTCAGCAGCCATAAGCCCTGAAAGTATTGATACTTCTATGGAGTGTTTGAGTGCATTCTGACCGTAGCTTGTTCTGAACTTCATCCTTCCAAGCATCTTTACAAGCTCCGGATGTATGCCGTGAACCCCAACCTCAAGTGTTGCAGCCTCACCTGCCTCTTTCATAATTACATCAACTTCTTTTTGTGCCTTTTCTACCATTTCTTCGATTCTGGCAGGATGTATACGTCCGTCCAGAATGAGTTTTTCAAGTGCTACTCTGGCAACCTCTCTTCTTACCGGATCAAATCCTGAAAGCACCACTGCTTCCGGTGTGTCATCAATAATAAGTTCAACACCTGTAAGTTGCTCCAAAGTACGGATATTCCTTCCCTCTCTTCCTATGATACGTCCCTTCATATCATCATTGGGAAGCTGTACTACCGATACTGTAGTATCGGTAACCTGCTCGGCGGCACATCTTTGTATAGCTGTAACAATATGTTCCCTTGCCTTTTTTTCCGCCTCTTCTTTGGCTTGATTTTCAATATCTTTGATAAGCTTTGCCTTATCATGTTTGATATCATCCGCCACTGTTTGAAGTATGAACTCTTTCGCCTCTTCCGTGCTGAGTCCCGATATTCTTTCAAGCTCTGCAAGTCCTTTATCATAAAGCGACTCAAGTTCCTTACTTTTTTCAAAAAGCTTTTC
>CAJPUK010000163.1 GCA_905373785.1 uncultured Johnsonella sp.
TGGTGGTTCGAGTTATTTGAAAAGCATAAAGACGGAGTAATACTGCTTACCAGATGCTCGGCAGGTACAAGATATGCCAATTTTAAGCATGACTTTGTTGAAGTGGTTACGGAAACCTCGTATGAAATATATGAAGAGATGAAAAGACGCAAACTAACAAGTAAAAATATATCAAAAAAAATAATGCATACAGTTCATTCGGCTTATTTTGAAATGGTATATGAGCCCTATGTGCACGGTTTTTCATGGGAAGAAATCTGCGAGATCATTGATGCGATGATGAATTTATTGGATTTTGAAAAATTTATCGGAATAAAATGATAGACAGCCTGTTAAATAAGGGAGAAATATCGTGGAATCAGGTATTTAGCTATATCGGAGGGATATTTATATCACTTTTACTTTTTGGTACACTGTATACCTTAGGCTTAAAAAACTCCCACATTGCAGCCTATAATATTTTAAAAAATATAAGAATGAGCCTTCAGCAAAAACTTGAGAAAAAGCCGCTTGGTTCTATACAGGAGTTAGGTACGGGTAACTTGAAGAAAATGTTTGTAGACGATATCGACTCTATGGAGCTTTTGCTTGCACACGCACTTCCCGAAGGCATAGCCAACTCCTTAGTACCCATACTTTTGTATATAGCTATATTTATAGTGGATTTTAGGCTTGGGCTGCTTTCACTTATTACTCTTCCTATAGGAATTTGGGCCATGGGAACTATGTTTAGTGTAGGAACAAAGTACATGAACGACTACTATATGGCAAGGGTAAAGATGAACAATACTATTATAGAATACATAAACGGTATGGAAGTGGTCAAGGTTTTTAATAAGGACATGGACTCTTATAAAAAATATAGAGAAGACGTAATTAATTACAGAGATTTTACCCTGTTTTGGTACGGGCTTTGCTGGACATGGATGGCACTTTATACGGTAGTTCTTCCGGCACTGGCACTTTTTATGCTGCCTGTCGGGGCTTGGATGTGTATGATAGGCATACTTTCTCCGTCAAAACTTATACTTGCTCTTTGCCTGTCTTTTGCTGTGGGAGTACCTCTTCTTAAGGCTATGAGTTTTATGGGTGTAATACCTCAGCTTGCCAAAAAAATCGAAAGCCTTGAGCAGATGATGGACTTAAAGCCGCTTAAACAAGGGGGCAATGCATTTGCGGCGAAAAATTTTGACATAGACTTTAAGTCTGTAAGCTTTGCATATAAAGAAACTAAGGTATTGCAGGACATTAACCTGCATATAAAAGAAGGTACAATGACGGCATTGGTAGGAGAGTCAGGCTCGGGAAAAAGTACACTTGCCAAACTTTTAGTACATTTTTATGATGTAAATGAGGGTAGTATAAGCATAGGAGGACAGGATATTACAAGTATAGATCCGAAAGAACTTAACAGGCAAATCTCCTATGTGGCACAGGAGCAGTTCCTTTTTAATACAAGTCTTTATGAGAATATAAAGATAGGAAAACCTTCCGCAAGCAAGGAAGAAGTACTTGATGCGGCTAGAAAAGCACAGTGTATGGAGTTTTTGGAGCGTTTGGAAAAGGGTATAGATACCATGGCAGGAGATGGAGGAAAGTCTTTATCCGGAGGTGAGAGGCAAAGAATTTGCCTTGCAAGGGCTATATTAAAGGACGCACCTATTATAGTACTGGATGAGGCTACAGCATTTATAGATCCTGAAAATGAAGATAAGCTTAATTTGGCTATCTCCGAAATCATAAAGAATAAGACGGTTATAGTTATAGCTCATAGGCTTAGTTCCATACAGTCAGCCGAGCAGATCTGTGTACTTTCAGAGGGTAAAATAACAGCCTGTGCTACCCATGATGAGCTTATAAAAGATTGCAGCGAGTATAAAGCATTGTGGGATAAATCAAATGAAATTATGAACTGGAAAGTAAATGCGGGAGGTGTGGAATATGCTTAAATTTATGCTGAGAATATTTAAAATGTCCGGAAAATATAAAAAAAGTCTTATACTTGCCATATTTATAAGCTTTATAAAGGCAATGATGATGAAGGTGCCGCTTATAATGACGGTGATTTTTATAGGAGCTGTATACAGTAAAACTCTTAATAC
This sequence comes from uncultured Johnsonella sp., assembly GCA_905373785.1. Classification (GTDB taxonomy): domain Bacteria; phylum Bacillota; class Clostridia; order Lachnospirales; family Lachnospiraceae; genus Johnsonella. Next base: position 2,103 of record CAJPUK010000163.1, read on the forward strand.
CGCATTTTGCATAAAAAGTGCCATAGTGCTTACAGTTGCACTTGTTTTACAATATCTTGCACAAAATATATCAGACAGGTTACAGGCTTCTGCCGGTTATAAGATCTGTGCAGACTACAGATTAAGGCTTGGTGAACATTTAAGAAAACTTCCCATGGGTTACTTTACAGAGGGTAATATGGGGAAGATAAGCTCGGTTTTATCTACAGATATAGTATTTATAGAAGAAAGCAGCATGAATGTAATGGCTGATTTGATAAATTATCTTTTCGCAGCTATTCTTATGATAGTTTTTATGTTTAATTTTAATATAGAGGTGGGTGCGGTGAGTTTAATATGCTCAGCACTTATTTACCTTTATGGAATTTATATGAGAAAGTCCGCTATGGCGAACTCGGCTTTGAGACAGGAAAAAAGCGAAGAACTTACCGAATCGGTACTTGACTTCGTATCAGGCATAGGAGTTATTAAAAGCTACAATATGCTTGAGGAGTCCTCGGAAAAACTAAGTTCCGTATTTGATGAAAGTTGTAAAACAAGTCTTAAGTTTGAATCCGACTTTACGCCCTTTGCTTGGGGACTGCACTTTATCTATGCTTTAACAACCGCTATGCTGCTCCTTAGTGCTACGAGAGTATATATGAACGGGAGTATATCAATAGTTTACTATATGGGAATATTACTCTTTGCCATAGATATTTTTGCTCCCTTAAAGGCATTTTTCCAGCAAATCTTAAGACTTACCGTTATGGAAAGCTGCCTTAACAGAATGGACGGGGTATTTTTGGAAAGGCAACTTCTTGATAAAGCGGAGTATACACTTGATGAAGCTAAAGAAAATGCTAAAGAGATTGAGTTTTGTGATGTGCATTTTGCCTATGATAAAAAAGAAGTACTGCACGGCATAACATTTGACATAAAGAAAAATACCATGACCGCTTTAGTAGGACCTTCAGGAGGAGGTAAGTCAACCATAGCCTCTTTAATCAGCAGATTTTGGGATGTAAGCTCGGGTAGAGTACTTATAAGAGGAAGGGATATAAGTAAAGTTTCTCTTTCCGAGTTGATGAACAATATAAGTATGGTATTTCAAAGAGTGTATTTATTTCAGGATACAGTATACAATAATATAGCTATGGGAAGACCTGATGCAAGCAAAGAGGAAGTTATAGAGGCGGCGAAAAAGGCAAGATGCTATGAGTTTATAAGTAAGTTGGAAAATGGATTTGATACGGTTATAGGCGAGGGAGGTGCCTCTCTTTCAGGCGGTGAAAGACAGAGAATTTCTATAGCAAGATGTATCTTAAAGGATGCACCTATAGTGATACTTGACGAGGCAACCGCAAGTGTAGATGCGGATAATGAAAGACTTATACAAGAAGCGATATCCGAGCTGTGCAAGGGGAAGACTCTGGTGGTTATAGCTCACAGACTTAATACCATAAAGGATGCCGACCAAATACTTCTTATCTCAGAGGGAAGTATAGCGGAGAGGGGTACGCATAAGGAGCTTATGGATATGAACGGTATATACAGGAGGTTTGTTGAGCTAAGACAGAGGGATAGGGGATGGACTGCAATTAAATAGTCACGCACTTTGCCTATGTTTTTTGATCTACACACTCAGAAAAAAATAAATCATTTTTGGTATACTTATTTTGCGAACGATGCATCGGTGTGACTC
>CAJPUK010000164.1 GCA_905373785.1 uncultured Johnsonella sp.
AAAAGTCCTTTAGTTTATGACTTTTATTTGTTACAATATACACATGACTTATACGCTATTCTTCAAGGAGACATTTATGAAGAAAAGCATTTATATAATTATAGTATTTTGCATGTGTTTATTTTGTGCTTGCAGTAGTGGAGAGGAAGTAAAGCTTGAGGAGAGTGAAAGTGCCTTGGAAGATGCTCAACTTGAGACTACAGCCTTATCAAGTAGTGAAGTTTCGCTTAGTGAAAGTCATTCCACAATCTTTGTTCATGTATGCGGCAAGGTGAATAATCCGGCAGTTTATGAGTTTGAAAACGGTGCAAGGGTAGTGGATGCAATAGAAAAAGCCGGCGGTTTTATGGAAGAAGCAGCCATAGACTACCTTAATCTTGCAAGGGTGCTTGCGGATGGAGAAAAACTCTATGTCCCCGATATGGAAGAAGCTTTGGAGTCTGAGTCTGCAAATGTCGCACAAATGAGTACAGGGGATATTAAAGGTGTAGATACAAAGGTAAATATCAATACTGCCTCCAAGGAAGAGTTGCTTAGCCTAAAGGGTATAGGAGACAGCAGGGCGGAAGATATAATAAATTATAGAACAGAAAACGGAAAGTTTGCTGCCATAGAAGATATTATGAAGGTTCCTGGGATAAAGCAGGGTGCCTTTAATAAGATAAAAGATAATATCAAGGTAGAATAAGTTTTAAAGGGAAGGATATGATATGCCACGTGCTTTAGTTGTAGATGATGAAAAATTAATAGTAAAAGGAATCAGGTTTAGTTTGGAGCAAGACGGTATGGAAGTTGACTGTGCTTATGACGGAGAAGAGGCTTTAGCACTGGCTCAAAAGAATGAATATGATATAGTACTTTTGGATGTAATGCTACCTAAGATAGAAGGTTTTGATGTATGCAGGGCAATAAGAGAGTTTTCTCAGATGCCTATTATCATGCTTACGGCAAAGGGTACGGATATGGATAAAATACTCGGTTTGGAGTACGGTGCCGATGATTATATAACCAAGCCTTTTAATATATTGGAAGTGAAGGCAAGAATTAAGGCAATTATGAGAAGGCAGAATAACAAGTCAAGGCAGGAAAGCAAGGAAGAGAATGTAATCAATGCCGGAAATATGCAGATAGACATAGACAGCAGAAGGGTGCTTATAGATGGTAAAGAGGTTAATTTAACAGCTAAAGAGTTTGATATATTGGAATTTTTGGCAAGTAATCCGGGTAAGGTATACAGCAGAGAGCAACTTTTATCTAAACTTTGGGGTGCCAAGTTGGGTCATGAGGTAGGAGATGCCAGAACCGTAGATGTGCATGTGCGAAGACTGAGAGAGAAGATAGAAAATAATACCGGTGAGACCAGGTTTGTGCATACAAAGTGGGGAGTCGGATATTATTTCAGAGTAAAAGAGTAGGGTAAAGGGACTACTATTTACGCTGAATTCGACAGAGGAACGGATATTAGATGAATATAAGGATACTGGCAGTCGGGAGCATAAAAGAAAGTTTTTACAAAAATGCTATATCCGAGTTTAAGAAAAGACTTACACGATATACTTCGCTTGAGATTGTTGAAGTAAAAGATGAAAAAACTGTAGAAAAAGCTTCCGAGGCTATTGACAGAAAGATAAAAGATGCGGAGGGTAAAAGATTACTTTCCAAACTTAATGAAAGCGACTTTGTTGTAGTGCTTGCAATAGAAGGGCAAAAGTTAAGTTCTGTGGAGTTTTCACAAAAATTAGCCGAGTGGGAAGTAAGTGCCGGTTCCAGACTCACATTTATAATAGGAGGCTCTATAGGGCTTTGTGATGAGCTTATAAAAAGGGCAAATGTCTTGCTCAGCTTTTCGGATATGACATTTCCTCATCAGCTAATGAGAGTAATACTGTGCGAACAGATTTACCGCTCCTATAGAATAAGAAATAATGAGCCTTATCATAAATAAGTTGATATTTGTTATATGCTGGACTTAAGTTGATAAGTTTGTTATACTTTTAAGGTTAAAGCATTATGTTTTGAGCGAGGAGGTAGGTATGATAGAAACCAAGGACAAGAGTAGACAATCACATAGTTTGTCGGACAATACTTTGGGAGAAGTAAAGATTGCAGATGAGGTCGTTGCTGTAATAGCAGGTCTTGCAACCACTGAGACCGAGGGTGTGGCAAGCATGGCAGGTGATATCAGCGGTGATATTATAAGCAGATTAAGCATGAAAAAGCTTGTAAAGGGTGTAAAGGTGGAAGTTATAGAAAATCACGTCATAGTTGATGTAGCTATAAATGTATTCTATGACACCAATATACCGTCAGTAAGTCAGAAAATACAGGATAAAGTTAAGCTTGCAATAGAGAATATGACCGGATTAGAGGTTATAGAGGTTAATGTAAAGGTTATAGGAATACAAAGAGCTAAGGTATAGTTTTGTATATCAGCTTTATAGATTAAATATAAGAAACTGTTAAAAAGGGGCTGCTGCATTTTAAGAGTTGTATACAAGGTGTATGGAGGCATTATGAAAGATGCCATTATAACTTGCATATAATCTCTATTTTTCAGCAACCCCTTTTTATGCTTGACTTTTTAAGCTAAGCTGCAAGGTTATAGCTAAAAAGTTTAACTATAATAATGCTATTCTAAGGAAATTTCTTTATTTTCCTCTTTATATTTATAAAATACAAAATATAAAACTACAAGTCCCGGAATTATACAAAATACAGAAAAGTTACCTAGGAATGTTTCAAATTCCGGAGTAGTCCATGAAGTTGGGAAACCGTTTATAAAGTTATTTCCTACATGTATAATTATAGGGTATATGATGGACTTGGTTTTAATATATACGTAACCTACTATAAGTCCCATAATAGCTGTATATATTGCTTGTACAAGTATTCCATGCCATACTCCAAAGAGTATAGCGGATATAATCACAGCAAAGCTTTCAGGCAGTATTTTTGATATGGTTTTTATAAGTAAGCCTCTAAATAAAAGTTCTTCAACTATAGGACCTGCAATTATTACGGCAATAAGAGTCCAGATATAACTTTCACTATCCAGTGATGCAAATGCATTGTCAAATGACTCCAAGCTTCCGGAAAAAATAGGTACATTACTTAAAAAGGTATTAGCTATATCGAACCAAAGTTCGGATATACCGTTTACAGTAAATACAAGAAGTATACATGCAAGTACTCTATTTACTTTTATCTTTGAATGTATAAGTCTTCCCTTAGTGTAAGAACACTTAACAAATATACAAAGATAGATGGGAAGCAAGCTTAATAAAGAGTAAGCTTCAACTTGAGTGCCGTTTGATGAAAGCCAATTATAATCAACATTAATTACATAGTAAACTATATGGTAAAAAGTATTACTTAATATGTCATAACTGAAATATAAAAATAAAGCAGCTATCAAGTATATTAAGAAATGTTTGATGTTTTCGTTATTCATGAAACCTCCGTTAGATACAAAATTAAAATAATGCTCCTAGATTATAATGTAAGATTGATTAAAAGTATAGAAGTTTTTTATAACATTTTTTAGTTACAGCTTGGACAGGTAATTCATCTTTGTTAAAAACTAAAAAGGCTTAAATTTTTATTTATAAATCAGACTAAGATGAATGTCGGCAGTAACCTTATAAATATAGATGTATAATATACACTTTACAGCAAGTCGTCATTTGCTATATTATGTATCTATAT
>CAJPUK010000165.1 GCA_905373785.1 uncultured Johnsonella sp.
GTGCAGATGCCCTCAGGAATACCTACCGCTACAGTGGCTATAGGAGGCGGTAAAAATGCCGGTATACTTGCTGCAAAGATACTTGCGGTTTCAGACATGGAACTGCTTGCTAAGTTAAAACAATTTTCTAAGGAAATGGAAGCGGAAGTTGTGGCAAAGGATGAAGAACTTGAAGCAATAGGTTACAAAGAGTATCTTAAGAAAAAATAATAAATCTAAGTTTTAATACAGGAGGAGAATCGTGGATTATAAAAGTGCGGGTGTGGATATAGAGGCCGGTTATGAGTCTGTGGAACTTATAAAAAAGCATGTTAAGGAGACCTTAAGACCTGAGGTACTTGGGGCACTTGGAGGTTTTTCAGGTGCATTTTCCGCAAAGGCTTTTAAGGATATGGAAGAGCCTGTTTTACTTTCAGGTACCGACGGAGTAGGTACTAAGTTAAAGCTGGCGTTTATTATGGACAAACATGATACTATAGGAATAGACTGTGTTGCCATGTGTGTAAATGATGTAGCCTGTGCCGGAGCAGAGCCTTTATTTTTCCTTGACTATATAGCTTGCGGAAAGAATATACCGCAAAGAATAGCGGATATAGTATCAGGTGTTGCGGCAGGTTGTAAGCTTTCAGGCGCAGCCTTGATAGGCGGTGAAACTGCTGAAATGCCGGGATTTTATGCGGAAGATGAGTATGACTTGGCAGGATTTTGTGTAGGTGTTGCGGATAAAAAAGACCTTATAGACGGTTCAGACTTAAAGGATGGAGATATACTTATAGGTATAACTTCAAGTGGAGTACACAGTAACGGTTTTTCATTGGTGAGAAAAGTATTTGATATGAGTAAGGAGTCTTTGTCAAAGCACTATGACAGCTTGGGGAAAACTCTTGGAGAGGCATTACTTGCTCCTACAAAGATTTATGTAAACGCATTAAAGGCGGTAAAAGAAGCCGGAATTAAGATACACGCCTGCTCACATATAACCGGAGGAGGTTTTTACGAGAATATACCGAGAATGCTGACTGCTACTTATGATGCTGTAGTTGAAAAAAGCTCATATCCTGTACCTGAGATATTTAATTTACTTAAAGAAACAGGAGATATCGAAGAAAATATAATGTATAATACCTTTAACATGGGCATAGGCATGGTGCTTGCGGTGGAAGAAAAAGAAGCTCAAAAAGTTCTGGAAATTCTTTCTTCTATAGGAGAGACGGCTTATAAAATAGGTTATATAAGAGCCGGCAGGGGAGAGCTTGAGTTATGCTAAGTTTAGCGGTACTTGTAAGCGGAGGAGGAACGAACTTACAGGCAATAATTGATGCTATAGAAAATAAATTTATAAAAGATGCCAAAGTAGATTTGGTTATTTCAAGCAGTGAGAGCGCCTATGCCATTGAAAGGGCAAAAAAGCACGGTATCAGAACCGAAACTATAGTGCCTAAAAGCTTTTCTTCTAAAGAAGACTATGATAAAGCTCTTTTTGAGTGTTTAAGTAAGGCAAAGCCCGACTTAATAGTATTAGCCGGATTTCTTACTGCCATACCTGCTAAAATAATTGCCGGTTTCAGGGGTAAAATAATCAATATACACCCTTCGCTTATACCCAGCTTTTGCGGTAAGGGTTACTACGGCATACATGTGCATGAGGCGGCACTTAAAAGAGGAGTAAAGATTACCGGAGCTACCGTACATTATGTGGATGAAGATTTGGATACCGGTCCTATAATACTGCAAAAGGCTGTAGAAGTAAGAGAGGAAGATACTCCTCAAATATTACAAAAGAGGGTAATGGAAGAGGCGGAGCATATTATATTGCCTGAGGCTATCAATATGATTGCCGCTGCCCTAAAAAAGCAGGAGGAAGTATGAAAGTATTAGTAGTAGGCGGAGGTGGAAGAGAACACGCAATATGTGAATGTCTCTCAAGAAGCAAAAGGGTTAAAAAAATTTATGCCGCACCCGGAAATGCAGGAATTGCAAGCCTTGCGGAATGTGTAGATATATCCGTAATGGACTTTGAAGGCTTAATAGACCTTGTAAAAAAAGAAGGAATAGACTTAAGTATTATAGGTATGGACGATCCTCTATGTGCCGGTATAGTTGATGCCTTTGAAGCCGAGGGGCTTAGGGTATTCGGACCGAGAAAGGCTGCGGCGATACTGGAAGGCTCCAAGGCTTTTTCCAAGGAGCTTATGAAAAAGTACTCCATACCTACAGCGGAGTATGAGTGTTTTGATAACTATGAGAAGGCGGCTGCTTATCTTGAAAGCTGTAAGTATCCTACTGTAATAAAGGCGGACGGACTTGCACTGGGTAAAGGTGTCTATATATGCAAGGATAAGAAAGAAGCCATGGAAGCCCTGAAAGAAATTATGGTAGATAAAAAGCACAGCACAGCCGGAGATAAGATAGTTATAGAAGAGTTTATGGAAGGAAGAGAGGTAAGCGTACTCAGCTTTGTAGACGGAAAGACCATTAAGATAATGAGTTCAGCCCAAGATCATAAAAGAGCCTATGATAATAATGAAGGCCCCAACACCGGCGGTATGGGTACATTTTCCCCGAGTCCTTTCTATACCGAAGAGGTGGATGAGTTTTGTAAAAAGCATATTTATCAAAAAACAGTCGATGCCATGAGAGAAAGCGGCAGAGAGTTTAAGGGAATCATATTCTTCGGGCTGATGCTTACCAAAGACGGTCCTAAGGTGCTTGAGTATAATGCAAGATTCGGTGATCCTGAAACTCAAGTTGTACTTCCAAGACTAAGGAGTGATTTGGTAGATATAGTAGAGGCTTGCATAGACGGAAAACTTGAAAATGTAGATATAGAGTTTGAAGATAATGCGGCTGTCTGTGTAGTACTTGCAAGTAAGGGCTATCCTGTAGTCTATGAAAAGGGCTTTGTTATAGAGGGACTTGATGCTATAAGTAAGGAAGAGGATGTTTACTGTTTCCATGCCGGAACCAAGTTTAAAGACGGCAAAATAGTTACTAACGGTGGAAGAGTCTTGGGCATAAGTGCAAAGGCAAAAAGTATAAAAGAAGCCAGAGAAAAAGCCTATAAATCTACAGAACTTATAGGTTTTGAAAATAAGTATATGAGAACGGATATAGCCGATATATAAAGGAGGTATTTTATGTCTTTGATTATAGTATTTGTAATTGGTATACCGGTGTTGATAGCAGTTGTTGCGGCTGTTGCCACTATTTCAAGTATAGGTGGGGTAGTGGACGAGGACAATGAAGAGGAGTAAGCGTAGTTTTACGCTTACATAAAAAGCCATAAACTTAAGTTACAGTTTAGATAGGTCATCTTCGTCAAAAAACTAAAAATACTTACATAGCCGAAACTGTAAATCATCAGTTTGGGCTATGTATCTGCCCTTCTTGGGCTGCAGGTGAATGTGCAGCTTAGAGGAGGGCTTTTTATATACTCAAAATTCATTACAGATGTCTTGTAGGGGAGTTAGTAACATAAACAATGGTCAGCAAACACAAACAGTAGTCAAAAACGATTGCACAGTAACAATTAAACAGAAACACTCCCTATTTCAATCATACTCGCAGTACTGTTAAT
>CAJPUK010000166.1 GCA_905373785.1 uncultured Johnsonella sp.
TCTGTATATTTGTGCAAAACTTATAAGGCAGTGCTTGTAAAAAATGGCGTTTTTAAGACGATTTTTTTAATAATGTACTCACTCGTAAACTTTAACTATTTTACATCTATTCTTTTACAAATCATACACAAAATTTAATTTACTGCTGTCAAATCATCGTTTATAAACTTTTTATTAACTCATCACTGCACTACTATTCCAGATATTTTTTTACTTCCGCCCCTACATATATTTTCCCATCTACCAATAATATAGGTCTTTTTACAAGTTTTCCATCGCTTGCAAGCAGTTCAAATTGTTTTTCTTCATCCATAGTATCCAGTTTTTTGGACAGCTCCATTTCCCTATAAAGTATACCGCTGGTATTAAAAAACTTTTTTAGAGGCAGTTTTGAATTTTTGTGCATTGTTTTAAGTTCACTTATGCTTAACTTATCTTCCGTAATATCTCTAAAAGTATATTCAAAGCCTTTACTTTTAAGTATTTTTTCTACAGCTTTACAGGTAGAACATTTCTTATATCCCAGTAACTCCATATCGGCATATCTCCTTTTAATATTTTTTGTATACAATATACATTACTGTCTTCTATAACATTCGTAAAATAACAGAGGGTTATAGGTATATAAAATCAAAACTCAATCAGCATATTAAAATCTAACATGAGGATTGAGTTCTGATTTTATATATTCTAATGATTCAAATTCTAACAGTTTAAATATAAAAAAATAATTATAAAACCGGTCAATTTTTTATTGCTAAAAAACTTTATTTTTAAGCAAGCTGTGCTGCTATTACCTTTTTAGCCTCATCGAGTGCCTTATCCGTCTCCTCAGCCTTTTTGCCTCCTGCCTGTGCCATATTGGGGCGACCGCCACCGCCGCCTCCTACTATGGTAGCAATAGACTTGATAATATTGCCGGCGTGTATACCCTTGGACACAGCCTCGTCACCTGCCATAGCAAGCAAGCTTACATTAGAGCCCGATACGGAAGCCAAGACAACCACTCCGTTAGCAACCTTTTGCTTTAAGTTGTCTCCAAGATTCCTAAGCTCATTCATCTCTATATCATTGACCTTAAGTACTATAGCCTTAATGCCTCCCACCTCATATATCTGTGAGTCTATATCACTTATAGAATCCTTAGCCAACTTAGCCTTTAGTTTTTCCTGCTCCGACTTTAAGTCCTTCACTTCTTCAAGCAAATGTTTAATTTTCTCATGCAGCTTATCAGGTGTGGTCTTAAGCTCGGCAGCAGCCTTATAGACTTCCTCTTCAAGTTTTTCATAAAAATGCAGCACATTTTCCCCACTAAGAGCCTCTATTCTTCTTACTCCGGCAGCTATACCTGTCTCAGATATGATCTTAAAAGTCTTAATGTCAGCTGTATTCTTTACATGTGTTCCTCCGCATAGCTCCTTGGATTCATCTCCCATGCTTACAACTCTTACATCATCCTTATACTTTTCTCCAAAAAGTGCCATAGCACCGCTTTTTCTTGCCGCTTCAAGATTCATAAGATCGGTATTTACATTAAGAGCCTTTCTTATATTTTGATTGACCGTATCTTCTATCTTTTTAAGTTCTTCTTTTGTAAGTGCCGCAAAATGTGTAAAGTCAAATCTTAATCTGTTATTGCTTACCAAACTTCCTGCCTGCTCAACATGCTTTCCAAGTACAGCTCTGAGTGCCGCATGAAGTAAATGTGTTGCAGAATGGTTCTTGCAGGTATCACTTCTGTAGCTCTCATCCACCTTCATATCCACTTCATCATTAACACTTATATAACCGGACTCTACATAACCTACATGAGCCTGCTTATCTCCTTGTAATTTTATGGTATCTTCTACCACAAAAGTTCCTGTAGCCGAGCTGATAGTGCCTATATCTCCGCACTGTCCGCCCATAGCCGCATAAAAAGGACTTTGCTCGGTTATAATACTTCCGCCCATGTCCTCTGTAAGGCTTTCTGCCAAATCACTCTGCGTAGTAAGCACAAGTACCTTGGACTTAGCCTCAAGTTCCGTATAGCCAAGGAATTTTGTAACTATATCAGTAGGTACTGACTGATAAACCGTTACATCCGCTCCCATATAATTAGTGGTCTTTCTGGCTTCCTTTGCCTTTCTCTTTTGCTCAGACATAGCCTTGGCAAAGCCTTCCTCATCTACGCTTAAGCCCTTTTCTTCTAAAATCTCTTTAGTAAGGTCAAGCGGGAAACCGTAGGTATCATATAACTTAAATGCATCCTCACCTGACATAAGCTTGGTACCTGACTTGCTCATATCGGATTCTATATCCGAAAGTATTTGCAAGCCCTGATTTATAGTCTTATAGAACTTATCCTCTTCCTCTGTAAGCACCTTAAGTATCATGGCTTTCTTTTCTTCAAGTTCAGGATATCCTTCCTTCATTGAAGCTATTACAAAGCCTGAAAGCTCTGCAAGAAATTTATTTTCTATTCCAAGCAATCTTCCGTGTCTTGCCGCCCTTCTTAAAAGCTTTCTAAGTACGTAACCCCTGCCCTCGTTACTCGGCATTATTCCGTCCGATATCATAAACGTACAGGATCGTATATGGTCGGTAATAAGTCTTAAAGAAATATCCTTTTGTTCATCTTCTTTGTATTTGGTACCGGCTATTTCTGCAACCTTATCAAGTAAAGACTTTATAGTATCGATCTCAAATATTGAATATACATCTTGAACGACCACTGCAAGTCTTTCAAGTCCCATACCCGTATCTATATTCTTTTGCTCCAGTTCACTATAGTTACCCTTACCGTCATTATTAAACTGTGTAAATACATTATTCCATACTTCCATGTATCTATCGCAATCACAGCCTACTTCACAGCCGTCTTTATGACAACCGTACTTTTCGCCTCTATCATAATAAACTTCTGAACAGGGACCGCAAGGACCTGCACCATGCTCCCAAAAGTTATCTCCCTTGCCGAATTTATAAATTCTTTTTTCGTCTATGCCTATTTCATCTCGCCAGATAGCAAAGGCTTCAGCATCATCTACATATACGGAAGGGTAAAGTCTGTCAGGCGAAAGTCCGATAACTTCAGTTAAGAACTCCCAAGTCCAGTGTATGGCTTCCTTCTTAAAATAGTCACCGAAAGAAAAGTTTCCGAGCATCTCAAAGAAAGTACCGTGCCTTGCGGTCTTTCCTACATTCTCTATATCGCCTGTCCTTATACACTTTTGACAGGTGGCAACTCTTTTCCTTGGTGGAATCTCCTGTCCTGTAAAGTAGGGTTTCATAGGTGCCATACCTGAGTTAATAAGCAATAAGCTGTTATCATTGTGAGGAACCAAAGAAAAACTTTTCAGTATAAGATGATCCTTACTTGCAAAAAAGTCCAAGAATTTTTTTCTTATTTCATTTACACCATAATTATTATGTGACATATTGTAAATTCCTTTCAATTTATATCAATTACTTATAAAATACCAAAGCTGTGTTCATACCTAGTGCATCGTTCGCAAAATAAGTATACCAAAAACGATG
>CAJPUK010000167.1 GCA_905373785.1 uncultured Johnsonella sp.
TTTGTCAGATAAAAAAATAAAAAAAGAATTAAAATTTAAGATTAAAAGGGAGCAAAAGGCAAGCAGGACACAAAAAGAACACTTGCAGAATATTTTAAATTGTCATAAAATAACTCTGGAAATAGACATAGACACACTCAGTAAGAATCAAATTTCGAGAATAATAGATAAAATAAGATTTAATAAGGTATATACAGATCGTGAAAGGAAGTAGTTAAGCTCATGAATAATAATAAAAAAAGAAGATTAATAGTGACAATAATAGCAATTGTATTGGTTGCGGCAATGATATTGCCTATGGTATTTGCAGGATTTCACGGAAGTTTGTGGTAGAGGTTAGGCTATGAAAAAAAGATATATGGAATTTGTGACAAAGCTTGGTTTAAGTGTAGCTGTATTTGCTGCTGCATTTACATTTAATACGTATGCATCGGTAATTCCTGACGGTGTGTCAATATCAGGCATAGATTTATCCGGAAAGACAGGCGAAGAGGCTGACAAGCTTATAGAAGAAAGAATCAACTCTATAAAAGCAAGACCGGTAGATATTGAGATATCTTCAAAGGATATAAAAGCAACAGTGGGTGAGATCGGCTTTACTTGTGAAAACGAGGCACAGGCGGTGGATCTTATAAGAAATCTCTCAACCGGCAATGTTGCAAAAAGATATAAGGCTAAGTCGGACTATGATAATTCGGGAAATAAATTAACCGATTTAAATTACAAGATAGATGAAAAAAAGTTTGATGAGTTTATAGATGATAAGACAAAGGGTTTTTTGGAAAAACCTGTGGATGCAACTATAAAAAGAGAAAATGGAGTTTTTAAGATTACCGAAGAAGTAGATGCAATCAATATAGATAAGGATGCTACAAGACAAACTATAGAGGCTGAGCTTGCAAATGACAGTGCCGCAATAAATGTTAAGGCAACGGCAAGTATGCAAAAAGCAAAAATTACCAAGGCTGATCTTGAAACTATAAAGGATGTGCTCGGAACTTATACAACTGATTTTTCAAGCTCTTCTGAAGCCAGAGCTAACAATATAAGGGTGGGTTCAGCCAAATTAGGCAATCATCTTTTAATGCCGGGTGAGGAGCTTTCAGGCTATGAGCAGATGCATCCTTTTACAGCAGCTAACGGATATCAGATAGCACATGCCTATGAGAACGGAAGGGTAGTAGACAGTGTAGGCGGAGGAAGTTGCCAAATAGCAACGACGCTTTATAATGCGGCACTCAGAGCGGAGATAGCCATACCGCAAAGACAAAACCATTCTATGACGGTATCCTATGTGCCGGCAAGCTGTGATGCAGCTATAGCAGGTACATATAAAGATATAAAGATAAAAAATAATCTTGATACACCAATATATGTAGAAGCATATACAAGTGGAAGAAAGCTTACATTTACTATATGGGGACAGGATAAAAGAAGTAAAAATCGTACAATAGAGTTTGTACCGGAAATACTTTCATCCACACCGGCAGGTATAACTTATAAAGATGACCCTACTTTACCGGCAGGAAAAGAGGTAAAAGAGTCAACCGGACATGACGGAAGAACTTCAAAGCTTTGGAAGGTTGTAAAAGAAAATGGGGTTGAAGTTGAAAGAACTCTGCTTTCAACTGACAGATATGCGGTATCTAACCATATATACAGAAGGGGTACCGCACAGGCTGTTCCAAGCTCGGAAGCAAGTTCAGAAAGTCAGGACGGCAGCCAAAGCACAAGCCAAAGCACAGAGTCCAAATCCGCATCCGATTCGGAAACAAAGAGCGAGAGCAGTGCAGCAAAAACAACTGAAGCTGCAACATCGACCGCTCCGGATAAAAAAGAGGAGACTACAGGAGCTTCATTAATAGGCCCCGGTGTAGAGTAGGATGCCTAGAAAAAGACTTAAAAGTATACTTATGTATGGCTATGCAGCTTCATATGCAACAGCTGTTATACTTGACAGCAAATGGGAAGAGCTTAGCGGAAAGTATGATTACAGGTATCTTTTGGAACAAAAAAGAATACATCAAATGCAGCTTGATATAGAAAAACCTGATATAAGCCGTGAAGATGAATTTATATATGAAATAGGAAAGGGCGGGGTACTTACCTCGCTCTATGATTTGTCTAAAGAATTAAAATGCGGTCTCGGCATTAATATGAGAGAGATACCTATAATTCAAAGTACTGTGGAAATAGCGGAGTATTTCAGACTTAATCCTTACAATATGCTTTCAAAGGCATATTTAATAGTAACGGATAATGCTGAAAGGACAAAGGAAGAACTGCTTGATAAAGGTTACAGCACTGTGTTAATAGGTGCTTTGTATGCAGATGTGCTGAAAGTGGTCAATGACAAGTATGAGGAAGATGGAGAGGTCTCATATATTAACAGACCTGCCAAAGATGAAATATATAAAATTATGTTACAGTTCAGGTAGCTTATTCGCCTTCGTCAAAAAACTGAAAATGTTTAAATTTTATCTATAAATCAGACGGAAATGAATTTTGCCAACAGCCTAATATATATCTAAACTACCTGAACTGTAACAAAATGATAACCGTTTGAAATATATACAAATATTTTGATTGAAAATTTTGGAGTAAGAAATGAATATAGTATTACTTGAACCTGAGATGCCTTCAAATACAGGAAATATAGGAAGAACCTGTGTAGCTACAGATACAGCACTACACCTGATAGAGCCGCTCGGCTTTACTTTGAATGAAAAGAAGATAAAAAGAGCCGGTCTTGATTATTGGGACAAACTTAAACTATATAGATACTCCGACTTTGAAGACTTTCTTGAAAAAAATCCCAAGGCAAAGACAAGGCTTTATATGGCTACTACCAAGGCGGAAAAAACATATGCAGAAGTCAGCTACGAGGAAGATGACTACATAATGTTCGGTAAAGAAAGTGCCGGAATACCGGAAGAAATCTTGATAAGGGATAAAGAAAGCTGCATACGAATACCCATGTGGGGAGACATACGCAGCCTTAATTTATCAAATTCCGTTTCAGTTATCCTGTATGAAGCTTACAGACAACTGGGCTTTACAGGGCTGAATACAAAGGGTGAACTACACAGACTCAGTTGGTCTCTGTCTGAATCCAGGCACCGCTAGCATCTACTTTGTAACCGTCAGGTGTTGTGGTATTGGTAAGCATGAGTCCGCTGCTCTTGTCAAAATAAAACCACTTGTTATCAAGGTTTTGCCAACCCGTAAGCATATCACCTTTTTCTCCAAGCAGGTAGAAACCTTCTTTTAACTCCAACCAGGAGGTAAGCATATATCCGTTAGCATCAAAGTAGTACCATTTATTATCTATAAATTTCCAGGAGGCTCTGATAATATCAGAGTTTTTTTCTCTGTACTGCCACTGATCACCTGATTTAGTCCAACCTACAACAGGTGTTAAGCTTTGCTTTCCGGAAGAAGATGAAGAGCTGCTTTGATTCATATTATTATTTTTTTTAAAT
>CAJPUK010000168.1 GCA_905373785.1 uncultured Johnsonella sp.
AAGCTTTTCTTCTTTTTGTAAAAACGCCTCTTCTTTCTTTTCCAAGCTTTCAAGCTTTTTATCAAGGCTTTCTTCTTTGGTTAAAACTCTTTTTTCGTAACGCTGTAATTCAGATCTTCTCTCCCTTACTTCCCTTTCAAGTTCATTTTTAGTTTTTAATGACTCTTCTTTAGCTTCAAGGAGCGCTTCTCTTTTTTTCGTTTCTGCTGTTTTTATGGCTTCCTCTATAATTTCTCTGGATTTTGCTTCTGCGGATCCTATTTTATCCTCATAAGATTTTTTTCTGTAAGCTGTAGCTATTTTCCAAGTAAGAGGTCCCACAATTACAACTGTCAACACAACAGCTATAATTATTTGTGTCATGAAAGCACCTCCGTATTTATTTTTTAAGGACTTTTATAAATATTTTATTAATACAAAAAAAAATTTATAATTATATCATCAAGTCCTTATAAATCTATATTCCACAAAAATGTGCAACAGGTTAATTCTATCAAATAAATACGGAATTTGCAAGACAACGTAATACTTAAAAAAATACTGTAACGCTTAAACTATAAGGCGTTATTGAAAACTTATTTCTTTATATTAATTTTCTTAATAAAAAGTAAGATGTAGCCCAGCATAATGTAAAATACACATATTATAATGATATACCCTGCAACGCCGAAAGCTCCGAGCTTATTAACATCCACAAAAAAGTACGGAAAAGGCGAGTCCTCACCCGGTATATTAACAGGATATACTATGCCCTTTACTAAAGCAAATATAGCATAAAACAAGGGAAATATTGTCCAGTACAGCGGATCCTTAAACCTATATCTTACTTTATCATATATCAAACAATCAATAATGCACAAAATAGGTACTATATAATGCAGGGTGTAATTCTTCCAATTATAAAAATCTTCAGGCTTAACGGTAGGAAGTAAGAGTATGTTATATACAATAAAGGTAAGAGTAATACCGAGTACCACTCCTCCCTTTATTCTAAGCAGACCCTCACTGTCTTCTTTTTTGCAGAGATAATAAATATAAAATATCATTACAACAATATTTGACCAAACAGTATAGAAATTAAGCTTATGCAATCCCCCGATAAAAACTTGAAGATAAAGTCCGAAAGCTGCTGCCGCAATAATACAAATTCTTATAAAGAGCTTAAAAATATTCTTATTCATATACACCCTTAGCTATAAGTTCCTTTATAGCATTAACAACCAAAGGTTTATCCTCCTTATAGGTTACTCCAAACCACTTATCCGAAGTTTCAAGCACCCTGACCTTTGCCTTTTGTGATTTGATCAGGTCATCTATAACAGCAGGCAGTATATATTCGGTCTTTATATCATCCCCGGCAAGGTTGGATAAAAACTTATCAAAATCTTCATCTAAGATGTCTAAAAAAGCCGGAGGCAGTCCCCACATATTTAAGGATACATATGCATCTATAGATACCTCTCTTTTATTACCGTCAAAGTCCTTGGCACTTATCTTTTTATTCTCAAGTTTTATATCATAGGTCTCTTTTATATCAGACAAATACCCCTCTTTCACCTCACAAATACCCCTGGTAACACCACCGTTATCACTTAGCGTATTTACAAGCTTAAAACCTGCCATACATATATCAAGCCGATCGGCATTATTTTTCATAGTATTTGCCAGATAATCATGTAATTTTGAAAATGCTTCTTTTCCGTAATAGTCATCCGCATTAATTACCGCAAAAGGCTCCTTTATCTTATCTTTTGCAGTAAGTATGGCATGGGCGGTTCCCCACGGTTTCTTTCTTTGCCACCTTCCCTTATAATTTTCAGGTACATTGTCAAGTTCCTGGTAGGCATACTCCACCTCTATACCCTGTCCTTCTATGCGCCTGCCTATGATATCCCTGAACTCATCCTCTATATCTTTTCTTATTATAAAGACTATTTTATCAAAGCCTGCTTTTCTTGCATCATATATAGAATAATCCATTATTATCTCACCCTTCGGACCTACCGGTTCGAGCTGTTTAATACCGCCACCGAAGCGACTGCCTATACCTGCTGCCATAATTACCAAACTTGTCTTCATCTTTCACCCCTGTAGTTTAGCTGTCCAATCTGTCAGCATACATCTCTTCAAAATATTTGGTGTACTCTCCGCTTAAAATGTGCTCCCACCACTCTCTGTTGTTAAGATACCATTCTATGGTTTGAACTATACCTGTATCAAAGTTATACTCAGGCTTCCAACCAAGCTCATTTTCTATCTTAGTAGGGTCTATAGCATACCTCATATCATGTCCCGGTCTGTCAGTGACAAATCTTATAAGACTCTCAGGTTTATCAAGTACCTTTAATATGGTCTTTACCACTTCGAGATTGGTTCTTTCATTATGACCGCCTACATTGTAGACCTCACCTACTCTTCCCTTCCTCACTATCAAATCTATAGCACTGCAATGATCCTTTACATGCAGCCAGTCCCTTATATTCTCCCCCTTGCCGTATACCGGAAGTTCTTCGTTAGCCAAGGCTCTGCTTATAATAAGCGGTATAAGCTTCTCCGGAAAATGATAGGGTCCGTAGTTATTTGAGCATCTTGATATGGTTACAGGCAAACCGTAAGTTCTGTGGTATGCGAGTACAAAAAGGTCTGCTGCCGCCTTTGAAGAAGAGTAGGGGCTTGAAGTATGCAGTGGGGTCTCCTCGGTAAAGAAAAGATCCGGTCTGTCAAGCGGCAGGTCTCCATACACCTCATCGGTAGATACCTGATGATATCTTTTTACTTTGAACTCCCTTGCCGCATCCATTAAGGTGGTAGTTCCCAAAACATTGGTGCGCACAAAGCTTTCAGGGTCGCTTATTGATCTGTCAACATGGCTCTCCGCAGCAAAGTTTATCACCACATCCGGTCTTTCCTTTTCAAAAAGCTCAAATATAAATTTTCTGTCGGCTATATCCCCTTTTACAAACCTGTAATTAGGCTTATCTTCTACAGGCTTTAATGTCTCCAAATTGCCGGCATAGGTTAGCAGATCCAGATTAATAATTGTATCTTCCGGATACTTGTTAACCATATAATGAACAAAATTGCCTCCTATAAAACCTGCGCCTCCTGTAACTAAAATCTTCATATATCAACCTTCCTTTTATTGTGTTTATTTATGCGGTCTTATGATTTGCTCAGCTACCGCAGGGCTTTGTCTTACTTTTATTTTATCTATTTATCTATATATTTTCCGTCAAGTATGTCCTTGAGATACTTTCCGTATTGATTCTTTTTAAGTACCTCATAGGTCTTTAATACATCCTCTTTTCCTATCCACTTATTCAGATAGGCTATTTCTTCAAGACAGGCTATCTTCCTGTGCTGATGTGTCTCTATAGTATGCACGAAATTAGTTGCTTCCACCAATGACTCATGTGTGCCGGTATCAAGCCAGGTAAAGCCCTGACCCA
>CAJPUK010000169.1 GCA_905373785.1 uncultured Johnsonella sp.
TAATAAAATCATCTTAGGATTTGTGCTTTCGCAATACTTTGTTTACAAAAAATTCATTCATGCGTTTGTAATGCAAATCATTACAGTGAAACGATTTTTGCCACGGGAAGTTTGAGTATACTATTTAATACCTCTCCAATATCCCCATCTATGCAGATAGTTCTATCCTCTATTTCCATCGGGCAAAATGCCGCCCCATAATTTATACAGGCATATACAGCCTTTTCATTTGATTTTGTCATCTGCCAAAAGGGGTATTTTATAATTACCGGTGTATTTGCCCCTACACCAAGCTCCAAGAATAAAATATGCTTATTTTTATTTTCTTCAAGGAAATTATAATAAGACTCCGATGCCTTATACCAACCTTCATCTTCCACAAAGGAAGAATCTGCACGAAGATTTGTTGTTACATCAAAGTTACCGTCAGGGCATTTTGGAATCAGGCTTTTGGGAAGTTTCATAGATATTTCTTTATTATCAGGCACATCAAACACTCCATTTTCATCTTTAATAAAGCCCTGTGCCTCCATTGCCCTCATAACCCAGTCTTCATTATCATAAGTCTTTTGAATTTCCGGATCAACACTTTGAAACAGTCCATAATCTCCCTGAGTGTAGAATAATCTTTTTTTATCAAAACCTGCCCTTTGGAATTGATGATCGACATTTGTTGTAATAACAAAATAATTCTTGTTTTCAAAAATGGAAAGCAGGTCTTTATAAACAGGTTTTGGCGGTTCAACATACCTGTTAAAATAAATATGTCTTGCCCACCACGCCCATTTTGTTTCACTATCAGGAAAGGGATAAAATCCTCCGGAGTACATATCTTTTATTTTATACTTTTTTGCAAAATCAAAAAAATACCTTTCAAATCTTTCCCCACTGTAGGTAAAGCCGGCAGAAGTTGATAAACCTGCACCGGCACCTATTACTATAGCCTCGGCACTTTGAATTTCATTCTTAAGTTTACTAAGCTGCTCTTCTTTTTTGTCCTTTCCCTTAGACATACTCCTGCCAAAGTTACTTGCCCCGATTAAGCCTTCTTTAATTGTTTCCCTGTAACCGTCTTTTTTATCGTAATAACTCTTCATAATATTTCTTATCCTCATCTTTAAATACATTGAAAATGATTCTTTCTATTGATCCGGGGTGCTGCAAAGACCATTTTTCGACTGTTTCTGTTGCAATCTGTGCCGCTCTTTTATTCGGGAAATGAAATACTCCTGTGGATATGCAGCAAAATGCCACACTTTTTAATCCATTTTCCAAGCACAGCTCTAAGGTATTGGTATAGCAATCTGCCAAATCTTTTTCTAAATTTGCTGTAAGCTCGAAGTATACTATCGGACCGACTATATGAATTACCTTTTTTGCCGGCAAATTGTAGGCATCGGTAAGCATAGGAACGGCTGTCGGCTGCTCATAATCTCTCCCATACTTTTTTCTTAACTTCTCCATCTGATAATTACACTCTTCTCTAAGCTGTATACCTGCAAAGGTATGGATCTGGTTGTCAATACAGGTGTGCATAGGCACAAAACATCCAAGCATCATTGAATTAGCCGCATTGACGATTGCATCTACTTCAAGCCTTGTAATATCACCCTGCCAGATAGACAGATTGTCTTTAATCAAGGGTATATCCGATAACTTCACTATTCCTTTTTCCTTGGCACAAAAGTACAGGTACTCGTCCTGCACTTTTATCACTTCAGGTGCCATCGTCCTTGGCATACGGATATTCATAAGCGAGCGCAGCAGGCGCTTCTTTTCACCTTCACTTTCGGGTATTTCTATATGCTTATATTCATCGCAGTCAGCCCTAAATTCTTCTAAAAGATAGTTTAGCCTTTGTTCCTGTGCTTTGTTCTTGTTCATAATACTACCTTCTTTCCACTCATAATATTAAATATCGGCAGTTTTAAGGTTTACCGGGCTTTTTTTAAACTCGTTTTTTATGGCTTATTTGCCACTTTCTACTGCAGCTGCCAGACAGACTGTTAAGCAATTTCCACAGTGCAGACAGTGGTTTTGCTCAATAATATAGGGCAGGGCATCTGTGATTATACAATTTTGCGGACAAACTTCTACACACTTATTACAGCCTATACAGGTATCTTTAATAAAATACCCGCTTACTTCTTTGTTTTCTTTAATAAAAGTTCTCTGATACCGCTTCTTAAGTCATCTACAGTATATTGATTGAATTATACGGAGTTTTTTATAAATATTAATTGTTTATGTTGTAGTCTTTACTTTTGTTCCTGCACCGCACTTTCAGTTATTTCAACCTCGGTATTATTCAGTTCCTTTGCACCTTCAAGATAGACCCATTTGATTTTATATGTTTTTCCGACGCTGTTTCCTATATTAACCACATAATCTTCCAACAGTTTTTGAACCCTTTGTTGAGCTGTTGCAAGTAAGGCTAAATTAGACTTTGCTTCACTTTCAAGTTTTTCCTTGGAACTTTTAAATGCTTCGCTTTGATGCTTTGCTTCTACTTTGGCTGAATCTTTAGCCACTATAAATGAATCCTTGGTTAAAGTAGTTTCATCCACCTTGCAGCCGAGCACTTTTGCAGGCGGAATCGTTATCGTAACATCTTCGCCCTTCACCTCGATATTAAGAAGAGAAGCGTCAATACCGATTGTTACCACACCGGCATATTCCATCCAAAAATGTCTGTCCTTTTGCCACCACAACATACCTGAAGCATTTTCCTCTTTATATTTAGCCACATTGTGATAATAACATTCCATAGTTGCAAGTTCACATATAGACCTCATCTGAGCTGCCTTGGGCTCAATGCTCTTGCTTTGTTTTGCACAAGCCGCACAAAAAAAGCATATTATGATAATCAAAAAACCTCTCAAATACTTCTTCATATAGACCTGCCTTTCTTACTTGATCTCCAATTTATACTCGCTGTCCAACTGTTCCACAAAAGGACTAATTAAGGCTTCAACTATATTGCGAGCATTCTGCCTTGCGGATTCGTATATCTCATCTGTTGAATTACTTTCCTTTGTTACATCTTTGATACACTTTTTGTATGCCTGTGCCGATACGGTTTCTGTATTGGCTTTATTATTCATAAATATATAATCCAATGAGGCAATGTCCACATCTACATCAGTTATTTTAACCTCCGGCAGCTTCACCGTTATGATCTTTTCAGCTTCATTTACTTCTACTTCAACCAGTGCAAAATCAATTCCCGCTTTGACCTTTGCCTCATAAGAAACATAGTAATCAATATTTTCCGGCTTTTCCTCGTTTTCTACAGCCGCTACTCCATTATATATAGCCTCAAATGTTGATAAGTCGCTGACATTTATCACTTTTTCCAAGGTTGCCTTGCTAATAATTGTAGGCTCGGATTTTTTATTAAATATTTTTATTTTTTC
>CAJPUK010000170.1 GCA_905373785.1 uncultured Johnsonella sp.
CTCAACTGATATAAAATCATATCCTGCTTCTTCCACAGCCTTTTTAAGTTCCTCGTTTGTAACCTCTTTACTAAGTTCTACAACGGCTGAGCCTTTTTCATGTGAAGCAAGTGCTGAGTCTACCCCTTCAATATTTTCCAAAGCCTTTTTTACATGAGCTTCACAGCGAGGGCACATCATTCCTTCGATATTGATTGTTTTTTGCATAGTTTTATTCTCCTTTTCTTTGTAAGTTTGATTTTTACTTTCTATAACATTTGTATCATTAGTACTTATATCTTCTTTTTTTCCGGCTTTACTTTGTTGTGCAGTGTGTACCTTAAAAAGGTTAAGTCTTAAGGCATTCATGCATACGGTAAAACTTGAAAGTGACATGGCTGCCGCTCCCCACATAGGGTTTATTTGCAGATTGGCAAATACTCCGGCTGCAATAGGTATAAGTATTATATTATACGCAAATGCCCAAAACAGGTTTTCATGTATATTTCTTAGCGTAGCACGACTGAGTCTTATAGCGGCACTCACATCGGTAAGCCTTGAATTCATAAGAACTATATCCGCTGAATCTATAGCCACATCGGTACCTGCTCCTATTGCAATTCCTACATCTGCCCTTGTAAGTGCCGGTGCGTCATTGATACCGTCACCTACCATAGCAGTCTTTCCTCTTTTTTGCAATTCTTTAACAGTTTCTTCCTTGCCATCCGGTAGTACTCCGGCAATAACTTTGTCTACACCTGCCTGCTTGCCTATGGCATTGGCAGTTTTTTCATTATCACCGGTAAGCATAACCACTTCTATACCAAGCTTTTGCAACTCTTTTATAGCAAAAGCCGAATCTTCTTTTATAACATCGGCTACAGCAATAACTCCTAAAAACTCATTATCATAGGCAAAGTAGAGCGGTGTCTTGCCCTCAGCAGCCAAGTTTTCCGCTTTTTCTTTAATATCTTTAGGTACGGATATTATTGACTCTATAAATTTCCCTGAACCTCCGTAAAGTGTCTTACCTTTAAGCTTAGCCTGTAGTCCGTTGCCTGCTAAAATCTTAAAGTCCTCAACTTCATTTGCCTCAAATCCTTCTTTCTCTCCTTTTGCTACTATTGCTTTTGCCAGCGGATGCTCACTCTTTTGTTCCAGTGAGAATGCTGTCTGCAAAAGCTCTTTGTCAGATACCCTATCAGCAGCAACTATATCAACTACCTTTGGTTTTCCTTCGGTAATGGTTCCGGTTTTATCAAGTGCCACCACCTTAAGCTTTCCGGTATTTTCCAAGGCTTCCGAAGTTTTAAAAAGAATACCGTTCTTGGCTCCCATTCCATTTCCCACCATAATAGCTACAGGGGTTGCCAGTCCCAGAGCACAGGGGCAGGATATAACAAGTACGGTTATAGCCTTCTCAAGTGCAAAGAAGATACTTTGTCCCATAAAAAGCCATGTTGCCATTACTATTATGGATATAAATATTACAGCAGGTACAAAGATACCCGATACAGTGTCAGCTATTCTTGCTATAGGTGCTTTGGTAGCCGCCGCATCACTGACCATTTGTATTATCTTGGAAAATGTAGTATCTTCCCCCACTCTTGTCGCTCTTGCCTCTAAAAAGCCTGAGCTGTTAATTGTTGCGGCACTGATGCTGTCTCCTACGCCCTTATCTACAGGTATGGACTCTCCTGTAAGTGCCGACTCATCTATGGCTGAGCTGCCCTTTTCTATTACACCGTCTACCGGAATTGACTCTCCGGGGCGAACCACGAAGATATCACCTATCTTTACTTCATCAATAGGAACTTGTGTCTGATTACCGTTTATTAAAAGTGTTGCTGTCTTAGGTGCCATTTTCATAAGGTTTTTTAATGCATCTGTAGTCCTTCCCTTTGACAATGCCTCAAGAGTCTTTCCTACAGTAATAAGTGCAGGTATCATAGCCGCCGACTCAAAGTAGAGTTGGTCATGGTAAAGTGACATAAGGTCCATATTTGATGTACCTGTTGTTAAAAGCCAGGTCATTTTGTAAAGTATGTATAAGGACCATGCAAATGCTATACCTGAGCCAAGTGCTACCAAAGTATCCATATTTGGGCTTTTATGCATCAATGTTTTAAAACCCGATATAAAAAAATCTCGGTTTATTATCATAACGACAAGTGTTATAAGCAATTGGGTAATAGCCAATCCTATGTGGTTATGACTAAGAAAAGTCGGCATAGGCAGATTCATCATATTATGTCCCATAGTAATATACATAAGTATTGTAAGAAATACTACGGAAAGCTTTAACCTTTTTATAAGCTTAGGTGTTTCTCTATCCTTTAATGCCTCTTCTTCTGCCGCCATCTTTTTAGAAAGGGAAGTTTCGTTCTTCTCTTCTTTCTTTACCCTTGCACCATATCCGGCATCTTCAACCGCCTTTATAATCTCTTCTTCACTTGCTGCTCCGTCTACCGACATGGAATTAGTCAGTAAAGATACGGAAACATTGCTTACATCCGGCAGTTTGGATACCGCCTTTTCAACATGAGCCTGACAGGCTGAACAGGTCATGCCGCTTACAATAAATTGTTTCATCTTTGTCCTTCTTTCTGCTTAGAAAATGATGATTTATCTAATCTTTTCTTCTAATTGACCTAAAGGTCAATTATCACTTCATAAGTTTTTGCAATACACTACAAAGTTCATCTATAGCCTCATCCTTACCGGATTTAATGTCTTCTGCAACACAGCTGTGTATATGACATGACAATAGGCTTTTGTTAAAGCTGTTTAAGGCGGAGATAATAGCAGATACCTGTATAAGTATATCAGGGCAATACGCATCATTTTCTACCATTTTTTGAATCCCTCTGACCTGCCCCTCTATTTTCTTAAGTCTTACAAGCAATGCCTTTTGCTCTGCACTATCTCTTTTTTTATGTCGCTTAGTGTTACAGCATTTATCCCTCATTACTTTATCCTCATTACTTTTCAAGTTCTATATGCCACTCCTTTGCTTTTATGTTTTATACCCTATGGGGGTATGTGTTTTTTATATAATATACCCCCGTAGGGTATGTGTCAAGCAATTTTTAATTTGAATTTACACAATTTATAAGACATAAATTAAAAATACCTCACTTATACCGGTAAAACTTGTTAATAGTGAGTTACCCCCTTGGTATGCTGTGCATCACAGATGACTTCTAAAGACCATATTTCAGTTATCAGGATTCTTTAGAGGTTCCCAATAGTAAGAGTCTCACTGTTTAGTACTATCTATTATTTTACAAGCTACTTGACTTAAACCTTAGTAAGATTTAATATATTAGTAGTTATAACTCAAAAAATATATAGTAATATTTATAGATTACAAAGGAGAATTTATGTTAACAAGTCAAGAAGTTGCCGAACTCTATGTTGAAC
>CAJPUK010000171.1 GCA_905373785.1 uncultured Johnsonella sp.
AGCACACGAGTTCCGCAGTCTGTGTGAATTTGTCGAAGCTTTGAAAAAGGGTTGCTAGTATGATTGAATTATACGGAGTTTTTTATAAACTGATCCAAGTTTGAGTTATTAATTACCCTTTCTTTTTGATAAAAAGCTTATTTACCACTATACATATAAGCATAGTAATAAGCATATCGGGCAGGGTACTTCCGATCGGAGTATCCACCTTCATTAAAATCCTATAAAGCACAAATCCCACTATCCATATACAAATATTATGTATGCTGAATTTATCCTTGCTGTACTCCTCTTTCAGTATAAAGAAATCCGCTATCTGTATGGCTATCATAGGGGCAAATACTGAGCCTATAAGATATAAAAATCCTGTTATATCATCCATTGGTAAAAGTATAGCACCGAGTGTTCCTATTACTGTAGCTCCTATAGCAACCCATTTGCCCGGTATCTTGGTACTTACAGCTTCGGTTGACACGCCTGCTGAATAGGCATCAAGGAAGGTTGTACTTACTGTAGAAAGCACTACTATCAAAAGTCCAACTATGCCTAAACCGGCTTTAAGAAGTATCTGTGCTATGTCGGACTCACCGGTAAAGAGTGCAGCCCCCATGCCTATTACATACATCCAGATACTAACCAAACCGTAGATTACGGCACTTGCTGCTGTAGCCTTGACCGGCTCTTTTGCTTCCTTGGTGTAATCACTTATAAGAGGCAACCATGAAAGAGGCATGGCTACGGAAAGCTCCACTGCCGCTCCGAAACTCATACTGCCGTCTCCGCTACCTAAAGCCGCACCTCCCCTAAATATTATAAAGCTAAGTATTATGGTCATGATAAATAAAGCCGACATGGCTATAACATTTACCTTGCCAAGATTTTTAATACCTATAAGTATCCATACTAAGATAAGTCCGCCTATAATAAGGCACCAAACAATATGTCCTATAGACCATACACCCTGTGTAGCCAAAGCACCGTCATAAATCATTATTCCGGTCCAGCCTACAAGTTGCAGTATATTAAGTACGGCAAAGAATAAACTTCCCTTACTGCCAAAACTTATCTTAACCGTTTCCATTGCACTTTTCTCGGTCTTTGCTCCGATAAGTCCGGATAAGAAGAATAGAAGACAACCTATAATATGTCCTAAGATTATTGCCAGTAACCCCTTCATGAAACCGAGTGAAGCGAAGTAAGTTCCCGTTAAAATCTCAGCTATGGAAACCGCCGCTCCAAACCAAATCAAACCGTTCTCAAATATTGATGTTTTCTTATTCACGACCTACCTCCTTGGCATACTCTCCTTTTAAGTCAAAGGCATGGTTCATAGGTCCGCTTCCTTTGCCCAAATCAAGCATTGACAAAAGAGCTCCGGATATGTAGTCCTTTGATCTTTGTACTGACTCTTCCAAGGTATAGCCTTTGGCAAGATTTGCAGCAATAGCTGATGACAGAGTACAACCTGTACCGTGAGTATTGGGATTGTTTATACGCTTTCCGTAAAACCAGTTCTCCTTACCCTTATCATAAAGCAAATCATTGGCATCATTTACACTGTGTCCGCCTTTTAACAGTACCGCACAGCCATGAGCTTCATAAATTATTTTTGCCGCCTTTGACATTGCCGCCTCATCCTTAATACTTATGCCGGAAAGTGTCTGTGCTTCAAGTATGTTAGGCGTTATCACCCTTGCCAAGGGAAAAAGTTTGCTCTTTAAGGTACTTAGTGCCGTACTTTCCATAAGTGCCGAACCGCTGGTAGCTATCATTACCGGATCAAGCACTATGTTTTTTGCCTTGTACTTAATAAGTTCCTCGGCAATCGCTTCTATTATCACCGCAGAAGATACCATGCCTATTTTCACCGCATCCGGATAGATGTCCTCAAAAATCATCTCAAGTTGCTGTTTTACAAACTCAGGACTGATATCCACAATCCCCGTTACGCCGGTAGTATTTTGTGCGGTAAGTGCGGTTATTGCACTCATTGCATAAACACCGTTCATAGTCATCGTTTTAAGATCGGCTTGAATTCCGGCGCCTCCACTGCAGTCGCTTCCTGCTATGGTCAATGCTGTCCTCATAAATAATCCTCCTTTAATTTAAGAAACACCGCTTAAGTGCTTCCCCTTTTCTTTAGCATTGTTTTATATAGCGGCATAAGGTGGTGCCCCCAATCTGCCGCTTGAAAGTTTCACTATATTTGTGAAACGAATTTCCAAAATTTATCTACATCTTTGTAGTTTTCCAAATAAATATCTGCTGTTCTTCTTACCATATCCTCATTGTCTTCAAAGCTGTCATAAACCGCTGCCACTATAAATCCGGCTGACTTTGCCGTATTTATGGCATGTGCGGCATCTTCAAATACACAGGTTTTACAAACTGTGCTGCCAAGACATACAAGTGCTTTTAAGTAGATATCCGGAGTATGCTTCCCCTCAGCTATGTCCTTACAATCAAGTACATCAATAAAATACTTCTTCATATCACAGCGTCCCAGTGCACTTTCAATCAAGGTCTTATCTGCCACTGTGGCTATGCACATTTTTATATCTTTTTTCCTAAGACTTTCAAGAAAGTCTTTTACATAGGGCTTAGGCTCTACTTTATTTATATAATAATCTGAAACTATATCATTGATCCTTACTATTATTTCTTCTGTACTAAGCTTAATATCGTACTCTTCCTTACAATAGCTTGCCGACTGCCACAGGCTCATTGGCTTTATTTTTTCTCTAAATCCGGGCTTTGCTTTTTTATTTAATGACTTTAATAAATCCTCTCCTACCTCTTCCCATATATACATGGAGTCAAAAAGTGTACCGTCAAAATCGAAGATAGCTCCCTCTATCATTAGCCTACTGCCTTCTTAACTTCAAAAAGCAATTCTTTGGTAGCTGTAGCTATATCCTTTGCCGCAAATATAGCCGATACAACTGCCACTCCGTCTATACCGCTGCCCTTAAGCTTGCAAATGTTATCTTTTTTTATTCCTCCTATGGCTACTGTAGGTATGTCCACAGCCTCACATATAGACTTTAAGGTCTCAAATGAAAGCACATCCACATCTGTTTTGGTGGAAGTTGCAAATACCGCACCTATGCCTATATAGTCGGCTCCGCCCTCCTGTGCCTTTATCGCCTCTTCTACAGTATGTGCGGAAACACCTATTATCATATCTTCTCCCACAAGCTTTCTTACATTTGTAAGTTCCATATCTTCCTGACCTATATGTATACCGTCAGCTTTGCAGGCAATGGCTATGTTGACATTATCATTAACTATAAAGGGCACTTTATATTCCTTGCAAAGGGCTGATATCTGCTTAGCCTCTTTTAGAAAGTCGCTTTCATTAAGCTCCTTTTCTCTAAGTTGCACGCAGGTTACACCGTT
>CAJPUK010000172.1 GCA_905373785.1 uncultured Johnsonella sp.
AAGATGAATGTCGGCATTATCCTAATAGATATACATATGTAATATATACCTGAAATCAAGCTTTCATTTGGTATATTACATATGTATATCTATCCTACCCAAACTGTAAGCATATAATGTGTCAAATTATGTTGGGAGTAAGTCGGTTTTTTATCTGATACCTGTAATAAAGATTTATTGCCATGTAAAAAAGATATCTGCCGGGGGCTTTAAAAAACTCTTTTCTAAGCACTGTCCTCCTCATTATATTCCCGATTTCAAACACCTTCTCATAAAGTGCCCAGTACTCTTTGGTAAGTTCCTCAGGACTCATATTCTTCGGTATATGCACCGCCTGACTTCCGTCATAACTATACATATCTTCTATGTAAATTCTTTTTGCTTCAAGCATTTCTTTATGATATATAGTTCCCGGAATAGGTGTCAGTATATAAAATCTCGGTACAACTATCTTACACTCCTTTATAAAGTCGGCGGTATTTCTTATAGACTCCTTCGTATCCGCATCCGCTCCGACTACCATTTCCGTTGAAATATCTATACCAACGGATTGTATATTTTTAATAAGTCTTTTATAGTCGGATACCTTAGCCCATGATTTATTCATACTGTTCAGACTTTCCTGCACTATGCTCTCAAGTCCGAAACTAAGTGTCATGCAACCGCTCTTAGATAGCTTTTCAAGCAGTTCTCTGTCATCACCTATATCTATTGAACACTGGCTTATCCATGTCATCTTCATGGGGATAATGTAATCTAAAAGCTCCATCATGTATTTCCTGTTCGACATGATATTATCATCCAAAAGCATGAATTTGTTAAAGCCCAAGTCCTTTATTTGTCTTATATCTCTTACCACATCCTCTATGGGTCTTCTGATATAATGGTTTTTGTAAAGACAATAGATTGAGCAAAAACTGCAAGATTTAGGACAGCCCCTTCCTGCCTGCACCGGCAGCATATCTCCTATTTTTTTATCCAGTATCAGATCAAACCTTGGCAGTGGCGTATGTATAAGCTTTACCGGCATATTGTAAAAGCTTTTAAGCTCTCCCCTAAGGTAATCTTTAAGCATGGCAGGGTATGCTTCCTCTCCGTCTCCCACTATTACACTGTCGCAATACTTTTTTGCCTCCTCAGGCATAAGACTTACCATGTATCCTCCCATAAATACCGTCTTACCTCTTTTTTTAAACTCCTTGGCAATATCTATGCTTCTTATAACAGCGTGCCCCATACTTCCTATGCCTACTATATCCACATCCATATCAAAGTCTATATCTTCTATGGTTTCTAAAATTATTTTAACCTCGAATTCATCCGGAGTCATAGCCGCAAGGAGCGGCATCGCCAGTCCTACAAAGTAAAGCTTTGACTTTTTTATGGGCTTTTTTTCATGGTCGTAAGGAGATGACTGTATAAGTACAAGTTTCTTTTTTTGCATATTGATCTCCATTCTGTGAGAAAGCCACGGCAAAAATAGCTATGAAAGTATTTTCACACTAATCTCCATTCCACTTCCTTTATCCGGCAACACAGACAGCGGTAAATTTTTTCACATCCATATTATTCCATAATAATCTGCATTTTACCTTTGCCGGTTCGTGACGCAAACTCAATATCTTAATTCCACTGTCTTTATCTCACAACACGGACAGCAGTAAGTTTTACTATATTCCTATTATTTCATAATAATCTGCATTTTACCTTTGCCGGTTCGTGACGCAATAATGATGAAAGTTTTAATATCAAGTTTTTTCACATTATCTGCCTCTTATAATCTTTCCTATATATTGCAGGCTGACAAATTGGCTGCCCCACCACATCTTAGCCACTTCTTTTATTCCGTATTTTTTAAGCATTTTAATAATATTATCAGGTCTTAAAACTATCCTAGCATAGGTCTTAATTATCTGATAATAATACTGCCTTATGCTCATATACTTAGGCTCAAGCACTATATGTGCCAAATCCCACATGGCATAGTCTTTACGGGATACCAATATCCTATCTTTATAGTCATCATAAATTTCCGTTCCCGGTAAGGGCGTAAGCGGCTGTAAATTAACAAAACTTACATTCAGCCCTATTATGTAGTCCTCTATTTGCCTAAAATCCTTCTTTGTAAAATCAGGCTGTAAAATCATGGTGGCATACAGCTCTATACCGTATTTT
Source organism: uncultured Johnsonella sp. (assembly GCA_905373785.1). GTDB lineage: Bacteria > Bacillota > Clostridia > Lachnospirales > Lachnospiraceae > Johnsonella. The sequence goes on from CAJPUK010000172.1 coordinate 2,176, forward strand.
TGCAAAATTCTTATAGCCTTTTCATTGTTTTCAAGAGAACTTCTTTTGTTAAAATCTTTAAGATCTTTTTCTCTTACCGACTCTACTCCCACGATTACCGCACTAAGCCCATGCCTTGAAAGTCTGCCTATCACCTTTTCATGACTTGCTATAAAGTCGGCTCTTCCGTACACCAAAAATCTTTTATGTATATTTCTTTTTTCCAACTCATCACAAAAAAGATTTAATCTGTCTTCATTAAATAAAAAATCATCATCTACTATGTAGATTTCCCTTTCCTTAATACTCTCAAGCTCTTCCATAACCTCATCAATCTTTCTTGCAAAGTACTTTCCGCCGGTTATTTCCTTGCAAAAGCAAAAACTGCAAGTATAGGGGCAGCCCAAAGATGTTTTTATCAAGGCACAGGGATTGTGAAACATATAATAATATTTTTTTCTATATTTTTTAACAGAGCCTCTATCTGGAGGAAGAATATTATAAGACGAGGTTCTTATGTGCTTTTTCCCCTTTACATAGGTTCCCTCTATTTCTTTTGTATCTACTCCGGCTCTTACCCGGTCTATTATTTTATTAAAGGTCTCTACCGGATTTGAGCATATTATACAGTCTATATATTTTGATATGAAATCTTCCGGTACTACCTCAGCATGAACTCCTCCGACAACGGTTATCGTTTGATTTGATAGGCGTTTGATTTTTCTTGCCATCTCCTTTACCGCTCCGACATGGGTGATATAGGCAGTCATGCCCACAATATGAGGCTTGTACTTATTTATAAAAAATTCTATAGGCTTTTTTTCAAGTATCATATCTATTATTTTAACACTTGCCTTTGCCTTGTCTATATTTCCCACCAAGTACTCAAGCTCCAAAGGCTCACATATCATCACATGCTGCAAACCTATAGTTTCTTTAGGCGGTCTTGGACGCAGCAACAATATACGCAGTCTATTTTCCACAATGTCTCACTTTCTTTTGTATACTACAGCCATTATATTGGGCATGAAAAATGCCTTCTTTATACGACAAGAACCCATAAACCTTAATTTATCCTTTACAAAGCTTTTAAGCTCTTTTACACAGGGGTAATGTGCCTTGCCGGTCGTAAGTTTAAGCAGGCTACAGGCAAGTCTGTCATAAAAGTTATTTACAGA
>CAJPUK010000173.1 GCA_905373785.1 uncultured Johnsonella sp.
TTGCGAGGTCAGCGAAGCAGGAAGCCCATAGGCTTTAGACTATGGGTAGTTCACACCTTATTAAAAGCTTTGTTTTGATAACGATCGATTAGCCGCCTAAACTGTAACTTTAAGTGAATGTAAATTGGTCAAGGGGTAAGGTGCATTAACCGGTGATATGGTATTTGTATATAATCATAAGGAGATATGTTATGCAGGATAAGGAAATGTTAAAAGAAGAGGGAAGTGAAAAGGAAGTTGTTTCTAAAAACTTTATAGAGATGGAGATAGAAAAAGACCTTGAAACCGGAAGATATAAGACGGTCAAGACCAGATTTCCTCCGGAGCCTAACGGATATTTGCATATAGGTCATGCAAAGTCAATAATACTTAACTACGGTTTAGCTAAAAAGTATGGCGGAAGTTTTAACTTAAGATTTGATGATACAAATCCTACAAAAGAAAAAATAGAATTTGTCGACTCGATCAAAGAGGATGTGGACTGGCTGGGTGCAGTATATGATGACAGGTTGTTTTTCGCCTCAGATTACTTTGAAGAGATGTATGAAAAGGCTGTGCTTTTAATTAAAAAGGGTAAGGCTTACGTCTGCGACTTGACTGCGCAGCAGATAAAGGAGTATAGGGGAGACTATAATACTCCGGGAAAGGAAAGCCCTTACAGAAACAGAAGTATAGAGGAGAATTTGAAACTTTTTGAAGAAATGAAAGAGGGCAAGTATGCTGACGGTGAAAAAGTCCTAAGAGCTAAAATAGATATGTCAGCCGGCAATATAAATATGAGAGATCCGGTAATTTACAGGGTTGCCCATATACCCCACCATAACACAAAGGACAAGTACTGCATATATCCTATGTATGATTTTGCCCATCCTTTGGAAGATGCCATAGAGGGAATAAGCCATAGTCTTTGTACTTTGGAATTTGAAGATCACAGACCTTTGTATGAGTGGTTTGTAAATGAATGTGAGTATGAAAATCCCCCAAGGCAGATAGAATTTGCCAAGTTATATCTTACCAATGTTATAACCGGAAAAAGGTACATTAAAAAGCTTGTAGAAGATAAAATAGTTGACGGCTGGGATGATCCGAGACTTGTATCAATAGCGGCACTCAGAAGAAGGGGATATACCAAGGAAGCTATATGGAAGTTCGTGGAGCTGTGCGGTATATCCAAGGCTAATTCCTCAGTTGACTCCGCCATGCTTGAATACTGTATAAGAGAGGACTTAAAATTAAAGAAATCCCGTATTATGGCAGTGCTTGATCCGATAAAGCTTGTTATAGATAACTATCCCGAGGGTGAGGTAGAGGAACTTGAGATACCTAACAATATGGAAAATCCCGAGCTCGGCTCAAGAACCATGTCCTTCGGTAAGGAGCTTTACATAGAAAGAGATGACTTTATGATAGAGCCGCCTAAGAAGTACTTTAGACTTTATCCTGGAAATGAAGTAAGACTTATGGGAGCTTATTTTGTAAAATGTACTTCCTATGAGCTGGATGAAGCAGGTAGAGTCAGCGTAGTTCATGTGGAATATGATAAGGAGACTAAGAGCGGTTCAGGTTTTGAAGGCAGAAAGGTTAAGGGAACTATACACTGGGTTCATGCAGCTACAGCTATTAAGGCGGAGTGCAGACTTTATGAAAATATAGTTGATGAAGAAAAAGGAAAGCTGGATGAAGAAGGAAACTTAAATCTTAATCCCAACTCATTAACAGTGCTTAAAGATTGCTATATAGAAGGCGGTATTGCAGGTTGCAAGAAGTACGACAGCTATCAATTTTTAAGAAACGGATATTTTTGTGTAGACTGCAAGGACAGTACGGATGAAAAACCTGTATTTAACCGTATAGTAGGTCTTAAGAGTTCATTTAAGTTAAATTAGGAGGAAGAGATATGTTCAGTTTTAATCACTTTAATTTTAATGTTCTGGATTTGGAAAAAAGTCTTAAGTTTTATGATGAAGCCCTTGGATTAAAGCCTGTAAGAACAAAGGATGCCGAGGACGGTTCATTTAAGCTTATATACCTTGGAGACGGGAAAACCGGTTTTACTTTAGAGCTTACCTGGTTAAGAGATAGAAAGGAAGCTTATAATTTGGGTGATTTGGAATATCATTTGGCACTTGAGACTGATGATATGGAAGCGGCTCATAAAAAACATGAGGAGCTTGGTGTGATTTGCTATGAGAACCCCGGTATGGGAATTTACTTTATATCAGATCCTGACGGATATTGGATAGAGATAATACCTAAGAAAGATAGATAAGGTTTTTTAAAAGAGCTTAGGCTGTCAACATTTAATTTTTATTTATAAATTAGATGAAGATGAACATCGGCAGCAGCCTGACAGATATACATATATAATATACCAAATGAAAGCTTACTTTCAGATGTATATTATATATGTATATCTAAGCTACCAAAACTGTAAGCTAAAAATCATATTAATGGAAATCTTCAAATATTTGATCATCAGAATCTTGGGAGCTTTCCTTGATATCTTCTACAGTATCCGCAACTTCCTCTTTGATATCTTCTACAGTATCCGCAACTTCCTCTTTGATATCTTTAGCAGTATCTGAGGTATGGTATGCCAAATCCTCGGCACCTTCTTTAACATCTGAAGAAAAATCCTTAACACCTTCCTTAACATCTGCAGAAAAGTCTTTGGCGTCTTCTTTAACATCTGCAAAAGAATCCTTCACATCTTCTTTAAGCTCTTTGGCAGTCTCAGCTAAATTATCCTTAATATCTTCAGCTTTCTTTTGTAAGTCTTCTTTAACATCAGTTGCAGCCTCTGCCGTATCTTCTTGTGCAAAGTTATTTTTTTGTGTAAATCTTTTGCCCATATCTCCGGCTGCTCTGGCTGCCGCACTTGTATTATCAACTATAATATTGCCCACATCCTTAAGTATTTCCTTAGCTGCACCTGCCATACCCTTGCTTGCTTCAAAGGTGTCTTTGGCTGCCATAACAAAGTCATCCTTATCTGAGCTTAATGCTATATAGTTTCTGTCCTTAGCGGTATTACTTTTTGTATCATCGTCCTCAAATTCAAAGAAATCATCTTCCAAGTCTTTATGGAAAGATTTGTATTTTAAAATATAAGATATAGCAGTGGTGGCAACAATTCCGAGAGCGGTTAAAGTTACTATCTTACCCAGTAGTTTTTTTGCCATATGAATCCTCCTTGTTAATCGTTTAATTCTTAAGGTAAATTTGCATATTTTATTTACAAGTAAACCTTGATTGATTTCTATATAGACTATAATATAAAAC
>CAJPUK010000174.1 GCA_905373785.1 uncultured Johnsonella sp.
GGAACTTACATAAAGAGAAGATGATTTTAAGGTATTGTCAGTCTTGCTGCCCTTACTGGGATATACGGTAAAAGTATAGTTACCTACCCCGTGGTTGGCTATTTTCCTTGAAAAATCGTAACTTGTAGACTGTACGGTAATCAAAGAGTCTATTTTTTTACTTCCCTTATAAAGCTGTACCTTATATGAGGTTTTATCCGGACTTTCATCCCAGGTAGCTACAGCAATATTGGCACCTGCATCCCAATCGGCATTGCTGATAGTGTAGTCTTTATCGGAAGAGCTTGCATACACTGTGTTATGAATAAGCGAAAGACCGGCAAGCATTGAAAAACATATAAGCATTTTTTTGAAATATTTCATAAAAACCTCCAAATTCAATCTGTAACATCATGCAGCAAATTTGTTCAAACATTTATTTTGACAAGTATTGTCCTATGTGACTTGATTGCAGTCACCTTATTTTAATGTATTATTAATTAGATAATTTATATTTTGTATAATACTCATAAGAGTATAACATTTATCATTACTTAAAAAAAGTACATTAAAGTATATGTAAAACTTTGTTTATAAAATGAAAAGTATAGAGTGAAATTGTAACAAAAACGTAATATAATACAGATTGAAGTTATTGTGCTAAAGGTATTGAAAATATAAATTCGGTACCTACATCCTTTGTACTTATGACATCTATGTATTCACCATGTGCCTGCACTATATCTTTTACGATGGAAAGTCCGAGTCCTGTGCCTTTTTTATCCTTGCCCCTTGAATAATCCGATTTGTAAAATCTGTCAAAAACTTTGGAAACATCTTTTTTATCTATACCTATACCACTGTCCTTGACTGATACAAACAGCTTACCTTTCTTATCAGTAGTTGAAATAGTTATAGAGCTGTTGTTGTTGGAGAATTTTATGGCATTGTCTATTAAGTTATATAAAACTTGCTGTATCTTGGTCATATCGGCATAAACATTTTGGCTTTCCTCGGTAAATATGAGATTTATAAGCACATTTTTAGCATTACACTGCAGCTCAAAACTTTTGGCGGTATCTTTTATAACCCGGTGTATGTCAAAATTCGTTCTGAAAAGCCTTCCTTTGGTATCCAAATCATTAAGAGTTAATATGTTATCCGTAAGTTTGCTAAGCCTATCACTTTCGTCTATAACCCTTTGAATATACTTTTCCTGCATATCGGGCGTGATGGTACCGTCAAGTATTGCACTCAGATAGCCCTTTATAGAGGTTAGGGGTGAGCGAAAGTCATGAGAGATATTGGTAATAAAATTCCTTTGATACTCTTCGGTCTGGCTAAGTTCCGCTGCCATAAAATTAAGAGTACTTGCAAGATAGCCCATTTCATCGTTGGTAGTAACATTTGCCTTAAATGAAAGATCTCCCTGAGCATATCTTTTTGCAGCCGTAGTAATTTCCTTCAGCGGTGTATATACTATTTTATGAAATATTATAAGTATAAGTATTGATAATAAAAATACAATAAAAAAAGTTATATATACTATATTAAGTATTTTATTTTGACTTTCAACCACCTTAGTCATGGGCAGGTGTATCACTATATAACCGTATGTTTTATAGTTTCCGGTTATGGGAGCGGATACACTTAAGACATCAAAGGGGAAGGAACCGAAGTAGCTGCCGGTCATATAGGACTTATTACCGGTAGCCAGGGGGTTAAAACCTTCTATAGTAGAGTCGGTTTTAGCGTTTGCAGAGTCGACTATGACTTTGCCGTCCTTACTCATGATCCATATATAGGAGTCAAGAAAGGTAGCTACCGCCTTAAGCTGAGGATAGGCTTGATTGAGGTCAAGATCACTACCCTCGTATACATTAGAATAAGTTGAAGCGATTAAGTTTGCCTCATCATACAGTATTCCGCTTCTTGAGCTTATAAGGTAATTATGGGTCAGTTTGGAAGAAAGGGTGGCAATCGCTGTAAACCCGGCGATACCGAAGGCAAGGTAAGCCAGTATGAATTTGACGTATAAAGATGAACTCATAGCTGTACGCTCTTTCTAAGTTCAAACTTATAACCGATACCCCATACTGTCGATATAGACCAGGAATTATGATCTTTTATCTTCTCACGAAGCCTCTTTATATGCACATCCACAGTTCTGGTATCTCCTATGTACTCATATCCCCAGATATGATCAAGTAACTGCTCCCTTGTAAATACCTGATTGGGACTGGAAGCTAAGAAGTATAAAAGTTCAAGCTCCTTTGGCGGCATATCAACAGTATTGCCCTTATAAACTACGGAATAATTGCTTAAATTAATGGAAAGATCAGGGTATTCAACTATATTTTGTCCCTTTTCATCCGCTTGCTGTTTGGACTTTTGATATCTTCTCATAACCGCTTTAGCTCTGGCTACAAGCTCCTTAGAGTCAAAAGGCTTTACCATATAGTCATCCGCACCCAGTTCAAGACCTAAAACCTTGTCAAATACCTCTCCCTTTGCCGAAAGCATTATAATAGGTACCTGTGAGCTTTGCCTTATATATTTGCAAACCTCATAGCCGTCTATACCGGGAAGCATAAGATCGAGAAGTACAAGTTGAGGGTCGAAGTCTGCAAAAACTTTTATCGCCTCTTCTCCGTCATAAACTATCTTAGTATCGTAACATTCTTTTAACAAATATAGGGAAATAAGTTCCGCTATATTCTCATCATCATCTACAATTAATATTCTTTGTTTTTCTGCCATATATTACTCCAAATCTAAAATTTTACTATTGTAACAGCATTGCCACCGTCATCAAACTCTGCCAATTTAAATGATTTGACAAAGGACTGTCTTTTTAAATAGGCATGTATACCTTTTTGCAAAGCACCGCTGCCTCTGCCGTGAATAATTCTCACATACTCAAGATGTGCAAGCAGGGCATCATCAAGGTACTTATCAAGTACTGAGCAGGCTTCATCAACATTCATACCTATCAGGTTTACTTCGGGTGAGATGCTAAGCGACTTCATACCTTGAGAACTTCTTGCAGTATGTCTTTTGGTAGAGCTATCCTTATTTTCCTCAAGAAGCTCCAAATCGCTTAGATTTACTTTAGAGCTTATAATACCTGTTTGGACGCTGAGTATTCCCTTATCATTGGGAAGGGACGAAACCGTGCCCTTTAGGTTAAGGCTGTGAATAAACACGCTGTCACCGATTTTTACACTGTCCACTTT
>CAJPUK010000175.1 GCA_905373785.1 uncultured Johnsonella sp.
CTGTTTGAGTGTAGCTCGCCACGGAGTAGGCGAGCACACGAGTTCCGCAGTCTGTGTGAATTTGTCGAAGCTTTAAGAAAGGGTTGCGGGTATGATTGAATTATACGGAGTTTTTTTATAAACATTAATTGTTTATGCTGCCAACTCCCCGATAAACCATTATTTACCGACTTTTCCCTTCTCATTTCTAAAACAAAAATCGCATTTTTACCCTTAATTCCAATAGTCTGTGTTGGCTTAAACACAAATCAATCCTGCTTTATTATAAGTTCTTTGGTCCAAAGCCGAAGGGCAGCAGCTCTTTAAGCAAATAACTTTTTATTTTACCTTTTTCATCAAGCAGCAGCACCCTGAACTTATCGCTTTTGCAAAATTCCATCATAACCTGTCTGCATACTCCGCAAGGCGGGCAAAACTTAAGCCCCTCCTTATCATACCCTCCTACTATAGCTATGGCTTCAAAGTCTGTAACGCCCTCCGATACCGCCTTGAAAAATGCAGTTCTTTCAGCACAATTAGTAGGAGTGTAGGCGGCATTTTCTATATTGCAGCCCTTATACACTTCACCATTTCCGGAAAGCAAGGCTGCACCTACCTTAAAATTGGAATAGGGCGTATAAGCCGCCTTTCTTGCCTCTATTGCCAAGTCAATAAGCTCTCTGTCACTTATCATACAAGCAGCTCCTTTTTGAAACTTACTCCATTTACTGTATTTTCTAAGTCATATATATCAAGAATAGTCTTTGCCACATCTGCAAAACTCTCTCTTATACCAAGATTTGCCCCCTGCTTTACAGATTTACCGTAGGCTAAGAAAGGTACATACTCTCTGGTATGATCCGTACCCCTAAACCCCGGATCACAACCATGGTCTGCACTTATCATCAATATATCTTCTTCTTTCATCTTAGGTGTAAAGGTGCTTAAGAATCTGTCAAACTCGGAAATAGCGTTGGCATAGCCGTCTATGTCTCTTCTATGCCCGTAAATCATGTCGCAGTCCACAAGATTTACAAAACAAAGCCCGTTAAAGTCCATATCCAAAGCTTCAAGGGTTCTTTGCATACCCTCGGCATTATTCTTGGTTCTTACATGGTTTGATATCCCTCTTTGGGCAAAGATATCGTATATCTTTCCTACAGCATAGGTTTCCAAGTTATTCCTGTGAAGAACATCCAGTACGGTATCGGAAGTAGGCTCTAGTGAAAAGTCATGTCTGTTAGCGGTTCTTTCATAACTACCCTCTGAACCTATAAAAGGTCTGGCTATTACTCTGCCTACGGCATGTTCACCTTTAAGAAGTTTTCTGGCTATTTCACAATATTTGTATAATTCTTCCACAGGTACCACCTCTTCATGTGCAGCGATTTGGAATACACTGTCGGCAGAGGTATATACTATAAGTTTACCTGTATCTACATGTTCCTTTCCGTAATCTCTTATAACCTCGGTTCCGGAGTAAGGCTTGTTACAAAGCACTCCCCTTCCCGTAAGTCTTGAAAACTCGTCAATAATCTCTTTAGGAAAGCCCTCAGGATAAGTAGGCATGGGATTTTTTGATATAATACCGGCTATTTCCCAGTGTCCTGTAGTAGTATCCTTTCCCTTTGACTGCTCACTAAGCTTAGCATAAGCTCCCGTAATTTTTTCTGTGCTGCCTTCAACTCCCAGACCTTCTATATTAAGCAGTCCGAGTTTTTTCATATTCGGTATATCAAACTTATCCGATCTCATAATACTTTTTAATGTACTTGAGCCTTCATCTCCAAATTCCTTGGCATCTTTAGCTTCGCCTATACCGAAACTGTCAAGCATAATTAAAAATATTCTTTTTTTAAGCATTTATCTGTACTCCTTTTTTAATTCGCCATATTACATAAAAGCTACATAATCTACCTTTTGGTATATTAAAAGTATAGCACAGAGCTGTGTTTTTAATGAATACATTTTTGTAAAAAACTAAATATTATTCAGTCGGTAAAATATTTCACCAAGCTTAAAGCAAGTGTTACAGTTCAGGTAGCTCATTCATCTTCGTCAAAACAATCTAAAAATGTTTAATCTTATTTATAAATTAGACGAAGATGAATATTGGCAGTAGCCGGTTAGATATATATGTATAATATGTAGCTGAAAGCAAGCTTTCATTTGGCATATTATACATATATATCTAGGCTACCTGAACTGTAGCAAGCAAGTTACCTAACTATTAATTTATTGTCAGGAGTGTATTGATTTTTATAACTGATGTAATGTATTATTGATATTTTATTAATATCGGCAATAGCAGAGTAAATCTTCATTATCTTTGACTATATATGTTACAATCTATTGACAAAGTAGTAATAAAGCCGGATATCAAGGATACGCTATACTAAATAGACGGTATCAATCCCTCTTTCATACCTCTTACATACTCAAAGACCTTAGCCGGAGCCTCTTTACCATACTCCTCACACAGCGACACTATGCCGGATCCGACTATGACTCCATCCGCCTTATCCGCCATCAGTTTTGCCTGCTTCGGTGTTGATATACCGAAACCTATTGCACAGGGGATTTGACTTACCTTCCTTACCCTTTGTATCATACTGTCTATATCGGTATCAATATTTTCTCTTACTCCGGTAACTCCAAGTGATGACACACAGTAAATAAATCCCTTCGCCTCTCTTGCTATCATTTCTATCCTAGTTTCGGAGCTTGGTGCAATCAAAGATATAAAATCAACATTATACCTGTCACATATATCAGAAAATTCAGCCTTCTCTTCAAATGACACATCCGGCAGTATCAAAGCGTCTATTCCTGCTGCGGCTGCTTCCTTTACAAAATCCTCTATACCTGACTTGTAGGCATAGACAACATTGGCATAGGTCATAAATACAAGCGGTATATCTACCAGTGTTCTTATTTCTGAAAGCATATTTATAACTTTGGTAGTGGTAGTACCTGCCTTTATCGCCCTTTCATAAGCGTTCATAATCACAGGTCCTTCTGCCATAGGGTCTGAAAAAGGTATTCCAAGCTCTATCACATCCGCACCTGCCTTAACACAGCTAAGTACTATCTCCTTTGTGGTTTCTATATCCGGATCTCCGCATACTATGAACGGAATAAACA
>CAJPUK010000176.1 GCA_905373785.1 uncultured Johnsonella sp.
GTTGGGATTCTTGGGACAGAACAAACATATATTCTATTGTAACGAATAATAACAAGTTTAAAGATTGGCTCAAAATTGAGCAGAAGTTTAGAGAGGCGGTCTATGTCAAAAAAGAAAATTAAAAAACAGCAAGAAGCTTATTTTTACGGTTATGCAATTTACAGAGACAGTAACGGAATTGTACATGTTGATTGCATAATAGATACTAAAGAATGTGTTGAATTGTATTTCAGAGATAAAAACATAATCCTTGAAATAGCTAAGGGTATTTGCTTAAGGGATAATTTACAATTGCTTGCTATGGTTAAGATAATAGATATGGGATGGGTTAAAACCTTAGATGCTGACATTATGCCGGGAGTGGTACCTAATGAGTTTATAAATGAACTCATTTCAAAGATAGAAAAGAATTTTGGTTATAAGCCTGAAGATATAAATTATATTCCTATAGGGCTTTAAGTACTAATGATAAGCACACATCAAGGTATCACCGGGCAGCTGCTGCCGGAAGAAAGTAATAAGCGTTTTTCTGTAACGCCTATAGCTCTTTCCGTAACGAATTAAATATTAGGTTTTATTAGGTTTTGGAGATTTTAGAGACTATAAAAAGGCAGCAGCTAAGAATAATCGGACATTGAAACGCACGCACTAGAAAGGAATACATAAATGACTCAAAAAGATATTGAACGCAAGTATGAAGCAATGCTTTGTGAATTTGAGCGAATAAATCAGGCAAGTTGGAAATATTCAGAGGTTGGGAGAGTACTTGGAACACGGATCGGGGGAAGTCGTACTATAGAAATTATGAAAGTTCAGAGAATGGACGAACTTATAATTGTAATGCAAGATATATTGAATGAATTGAAGAAGTTAAATGAAAGGGGCAAGGATGAATAGTATACAGGTATTCAATAATACAGAGCTTGGAGCGGTTAGAACTTTAAGCATAGAGGGCGAACCTTGGTTTGTTGGTAAGGATATAGCCGAAGCGTTGGGATATGTAGAAACCGCTAATATGCGTAAACTTTTAGATGAATATGAATATAAAGAAATAGACCCGCAAAATGCCCAATTTGCGGGGTTCGTCCAAAACGGACGGCTTGAACCTAACAAGAATGTAAGAAGAATGTTACTAGTAAATGAAAGCGGCTTATATTCTGCTATATTTAGTAGCACGCTAGAAAATGCAAAGAAGTTTAAGCGTTGGGTAACAAGTGAAGTACTGCCTAGCATAAGAAGAACCGGAAGTTATAAAGTTGAGAATTTAGAGAGTGTCAACGCTGCTATAAGTATTTTAAACAGATTGCAGGATGATGCAGGTTGCAGCAGTGAAATAAAGCTATTAACAGCTAAGCAAGTATATGAAAGGGCAGGCATTACTATAGATTATGACATTAAGGCGGATAATCTCTATTATGATAGCGAACAGATAGCAAGGAAGTTAGGCATATATGTTAAGAGTTCCGGAAAGCCGGCAAGTAAGGCAGTGAATGAAATAATAAGGCGTATAGATGTGGATGCTAAAGATTGTGTGGATACATGGGAGAAGAAAGGAAACTGGCAAGGAACTGTAACCAAGTATAACGAAAATGTTATAAATAGAGCCGATGAATGGCTAAAAGAAAATAACTATCCTAAAGAAATCAGTTACAAACAGAGTAACGGAGAATGTAAAACCTATTATGTAGTATATGCGTGATGATAAATAAGGCATATACTGCCGGGAAATATTAAACGAACAAAGAGCGAACAAAGAGAAATTGCAAGAAAGGGTACTGATCAGTTGGTATCCTTTTATTTTGCTTTGAAGCGTGGACGAAGCAAGGAGAAAACAAAAAGCTGCTGCCTTAGAAAGTATACTTTTGCTGAAAATTTAGTAAAAAGAACTTGTCAAAACCTGTCAAAAAATCAATATAAGAACCTGACAAAACTTGACATAAAACAGCATATACAAGCTTTATATCTGTAATGCTTTTATTCCTTAAAAATAAGGGGTAAATACAGCTGTTAAGTACTTAGGTGCATATTTTATATAGGCTGGAACTAAACCCGCCTTAAACGGCTTGTATTTTGATTGTAAGACCTATCCGAGTAACTAAGCTTAACTTTTAGCTTAGTTGTTTGATTGGCAGCAGGATAAGCAATATTATTGTAACGCCTCTATTCCTTACATCATAGGGGCAAAATTAAGCGATTAAGGCTTTATACTACAAAATATAGGTAAATTATAAAAGTACCTTAAACGGCTTGTATTTAATGATTTAGGGGTATGCCGAAAGTTCCGCTGGCTTAGACTGACCCAAAAGTTAGGGTCAGCTATATTGAACAAGCTCAAAAGTGAGCAGGTTCGCTATATCCTAATTTTTGAGTGGATCTATTTAATACCGTAGGAACTCAACGCAAAAATGCGTTCAGTATGAAGCCTAGCCGCTGCCTTGGCAAAATCAGGAAAGCATAAACATTCTTACTCAATAGTATGCTAAGGGTAGAGGGGTGTAAAAAAGTTTAATTATACCTTTTTACGACCGCTGCCCCTCAATTTTTTACATAAATTTCTAAAAACTGCCACAAAGTAAAGCGGTAATGGTTAAGAAGTGCATCCGGTACATAAGAATTGCAAAGGGTATCGCATTTTGTTACCCCCTTAAAGAAATGAATAGGGCGTGCATAAAATACACACTCAATCCCAAATTAGGACTGAGTTTTTCCGTCAACCTTAAAGAAATGAATAGGGCGTGCATAAAATACACTGATAAAACGCTGAATGAATCGTTCACCGTTAATAGCCTTAAAGAAATAAAGGGGGTGTACATAAAATACACCCGTTTGTAGGGGGTTCCATTTTGGACACCCCCTTAAGTAACGCTAGGATTTATTATTGTTTATCCTAGAAAAACCATAGTATTTCAGAGCAAGGGGGCGGTAAAACACCACACCCTTAAATACTACAATTTACTGCAATTTTCTAGGATTTATTATTATTTATCCGAGAAAAACCCCGATAATTCCAGGAAAAACATTAGTTATTCTATGAAATACAGTTTATCCGAAATACCGGGAATACTTCCATTGTAAAGA
>CAJPUK010000177.1 GCA_905373785.1 uncultured Johnsonella sp.
TTACAGTATAGGAAGTTTGAGCTAAAAATTAAAAAAATCATACTATTTTGCTGAATTATAAATGACCTACCTCAACTGTAACTATAATAAGACTTGTTAGCAATGCTTAATCGTGTTATATTTTATATTGCAGGGATATCAAAGTTATATAAGCTAAAAATACAGTAAAAGAGGTGTCTTATGAGAGATTATAAAAAGATTTATGAAGAATGGTTACAAAGTCCGTATTTTGATGAGGATACAAAGTCCGAGCTCAAGGCTATAGCCGCAGATGAGAAAGAGATCAAAGAAAGATTTTACACAGAGCTTGAGTTTGGAACGGCAGGTTTAAGAGGTATTATAGGTGCCGGAACCAATAGGATGAATATATATGTGGTAAGAAAAGCAACTCAGGGACTTGCCAATTACATAAAAAGCCTTAATATAAAAGGAGCCTGTGTAGCCATAGCATATGACTCAAGAAATATGTCGGATGTATTTTCAAAGGAGGCTGCACTTACCCTAGCTGCAAATGATATAAAAGCATATCGTTTTACTTCTCTCAGACCTACACCGGAGCTTTCCTTTGCAGTAAGAGAGTTAAAGTGTATAGCCGGAATCAATATTACCGCAAGCCACAATCCCTCAAGCTATAACGGTTATAAGGTGTATTGGGAAGACGGTGCACAATTTACACCGCCTCATGATAAAGGAGTGCTTAAAGAAGTGCTTGCTATAGAAGATTATTCAAAGGTTAAAACCATGTCGGAAGAAGAGGCAAGAGCTAAGGGGCTTTATGAGGATATTTCAAGCGAAATAGATGATAAGTATATAGCAAAGGTTAAGGAGCAGGTGCTTAGTCCCGAGGCTATAAAAGAACAGGCAGATAAGCTTAGCATAGTATATACTCCGCTTCATGGAACCGGCAATATTCCGGTAAGAAGAGTGCTTAGTGAGCTTGGTTTCAGTAAGGTATATGTGGTAAAAGAACAGGAGCTTCCTGACGGTAATTTCCCTACAGTAAAGTATCCTAATCCGGAGTCAAAGGCGGCATTTGAGCTTGCACTCAAACTTGCAAAGGAAAAGGATGCGGATATAGTGCTTGCTACCGATCCGGATGCGGACAGGCTCGGAGTGTATGTAAAGGATGAGATAAGTAAAGACTATATTGCATTGACCGGTAATATGTCAGGTTCCTTGCTTTGTGAGTATCTGCTTTCAAGAAGAAAAGAACTCGGACTTTTACCTGCCAACGGAGAAGTGGTTAAGTCCATAGTAACCACCAATCTGGTGGATGCCATAGCAAAGGAGTATTCTTGCACCTTGGTGGAAGTACTTACGGGCTTTAAGTGGATAGGCAAGGAAATACTTGAGAATGAATCAAGCAAGAAGTTTGAGTATATGTTCGGTCTGGAAGAAAGTTACGGCTGTCTTATAGGCACTTATGCAAGAGATAAAGATGCAGTGTCAGCAAGTGTAGCCCTATGCGAGGCTATGGCTTACTATAAGTCCAAGGGTAAGAGCTTATGGGAAGTTATGAATGATATCTATAAAAAGTACGGATACTACAGGGACGGAGTAAATGCCATAGACCTTGCGGGTATAGAGGGTATACAAAGAATAGCAAGGATTATGGAGTATTTTAGAGAAAATACACCTACAAAACTTGCAGATTACAAAGTGCTTTTTGCAAGGGACTATCAAGAGGACACGATAAAGGATATGGAGTCCGGAAGTGTTAAAGCAACAGGACTTCCAAAGTCCAATGTGCTGTATTATGACTGTGAAGACAGCACATGGCTGTGTATACGTCCTTCAGGTACAGAACCTAAGCTTAAACTTTATTATGGAGTTAAGGCAGGTTCAGTAGAAGAGGCTGATAAGAGAATCAAAGACTTATCAGAAGAACTTAATAATATAGTTAAAGATATAAAATAAAGGTATTTCAAAGTATTTGTAAAGTAAGCGTCAGTGTATCGTTCACAAAATAAGTATAGTAAAAACACTGAGCTGTTAATTTATGAAAACGGCAAAGAGTAGCTTATTAAAATTTCAGCTTGGCTAATATTTTTTAGGATGCTTAAATAAATATTTGTGATGAACTTAGGAAAAACAGAAAGACAGGCAATGTATTAATGAATGTAGAAGACATAAAATTTAAGCGTTTAGAGGCGAAGGATATAGGAGAGTATAAGTCATTTTACGGTTTAAGGGACAATAAAACCTGTGACAGTGTACCCATAGAAAGTTTTATTTGGAAGGACTACTATCAGGTACAGGTGGCAGTTGTAGAAAAAGACGGTACTGATGTAGGAATTATATGGCAAATGTGTGATGAAGGCAAGTATTACTCTGCCATGCCCATATGTGCTACAGAACATTTGTCTTATTGTTTTGAGCTTAGTGTGGAGTATTTTAATAAAATACTTAAAGTTCCTTACAGAATAGCTCTGGCAGACGAAGAGGCGGTGAAAGAACTTAAACTTGAGTCTGATGTAAGATTTACGGTTAAGGAGCAGGAAGAACTCAAAGACTATCTGTATGACGGAGATGCAATGAGGAGTCTGGCAGGCAAAAAGCTTCATAAGAAAAAAAATCATTATAATAAGTTTATAAAGGAATACGAGGGCAGGTATATTTATAGAGAATTGGTTTGTTCCGACAGAGATGATGTATTCCGCATGCTTGCAAAGTGGAGAGATGATAAGGGAGATGAGGTGGAAGAACATCTTGATCCTGAGGTCATGGGCGTACATGAGATACTTAAAAACTGTAGGGCACTTGATATAACCATGGGCGGTGTATATGTAGATGATGTACTGGAGGCATTTACTGTAGGCAGCTATAATAAAAGGGAGGATATGGCTGTAATACATATAGAAAAAGCCAATGCAAATATAAACGGTATATACCAATTCATCAATAAAACCTTTCTTTGTGAGGAGTTTCCTACCGCAAAGTTAATTAACAGAGAAGATGACCTTGGTATAGAGGGACTTAGAAGAGCAAAAGAAAGTTATATGCCTATAGGATATGCAAGAAAATATCTGGTGGAACAGAATTTATAAATAAAATCTAATCAAACTAAAT
>CAJPUK010000178.1 GCA_905373785.1 uncultured Johnsonella sp.
CAATTATATTAAGTGAGTATCACAAGAATTTGGAAATAAAAGAAGGGGAAGAAAAGGCGGATGTAATACTTTCTGAAAGTTTTATTCCCAAATTTGATCACAATAAAATAAGTAATAAATACGGTATAGCGCTGGATATAGGAACTACTACCATAGCCATGCAGCTTGTAAGCCTTGAAAGTACCAAGATAATAGCCAGGGCTGCGGATACCAATCCTCAGGTAAGTTACGGCTTTGATGTAATGAGCAGGATAGCCTATACTATGGAACATCCCGACGGACTTGAAAATCTTCAAAAAAGTATAGTAAATACCCTTAATACTCTTATAGAAAGACTGCTTAAAGAAAGCGGTATAGAGAGAACAAAGATAGTGGAAACGGTGGTTTCAGCCAATACAACTATGAGCCATATCCTTCTTAAAGAAAGTATAGAAAGTTTGGGGAAGTTTCCATTTACCCCTGTATTTAAAGAAAGCAAGACCGTAAGTGCTTCTAAAATAGGCTTAAATTTATCAAAGATATGTAAGCTTGTAACCTTGCCACATATATCGGCATTTGTAGGCTCGGATATAGTGTCAGGTGCTTATGCAAGTGCTATGTGTGATGATTTGACGAAGGAAAATATACTTTTTATAGATATAGGAACTAACGGAGAAATGATTTTAAAAACCGCTTCCAAACTTACAGCTACTTCCTGTGCGGTAGGTCCGGCGCTGGAAGGTATGAATATTTCCTGCGGTATGAGGGCGGATATCGGGGCTATAGATAATTTTTCAATAAATGAAGATGGCATAACTTATACAAGCATAGGAAATGAAAAAGCTGTAGGAATCTGCGGTAGCGGAGTACTTGCCATGTTAAGAGAACTTCTTAAAAATGAAGTAATTAATAAAAGAGGAGCCATAGTTAAAAAAGAAAAACTTGGAGAGAATGATTATAGAGCCAAGTTGCTTGCTGTCGATGAGGAAGGAAGGTCATATATAAATATAGGCAAGGGTCTTTATTTTAGTGCTAAGGATATAAGACAGGTGCAGCTTGCAAAGGGGGCTATATTGTCAGGAATTATTTGTCTTACACAAAAGGCGGGACTGAAACTTACAGATGTGGACAGAGTTTATATAGCAGGGCAGTTCGGTAAGTATATAAGTCAGGAGTCGCTTTTTGGTGTGGGGCTTCTTCCCGATGAATTTATTGGAAAAGTAGAGTACTTGGGCAATACTTCACTAAGCGGAGCCTATCTTTCCTTACTTGATGATAGGGCAATCAGTGAAATGGATAGGATTTCTAAAAGAGTGGAGTTTTTTGAGCTGTCGAGGTTTGAGGGGTATGATAGGATTTTTACGAAGGCGTTGATGTTTTAGGGGGGTAAAAACTCCTTGCCTTTCAATCTTACACGCAGAACTTTTATAAAAGCTTCGCCGGATTTAAAACAGCCTGCAAAACTCACTTGTTTGCCTACTTTGTGGCGGACTGCGTTCAAACAAGTCCTCGGCTGTTTAATCCGGTCTCGCTTTTTACAAAAGTTCTAAACGCTACAAAGATTGAAATAGGGAGTGTTTCTGTTTAATTGTTGCCGTACAATTTTGAGTATTTACTATGTATGAATCGGCATTGCATCTTGAATATAGAGCATTTGTTTTGTAGAATGTATTAAAAATGTATTTATGGAGAAGGTTTATGGTTTTAGCAGTTCATCCTAATGACAAGATGACTCCCCTTGAAAGGGGAAAGGCGATTGCCGATGGCAGAGATTATGACAGGATTATTATGGATCCTTTTTTGGGTGAGATCAAGGCTCGTATCATAGGTAAGAATACAAAAGAATACTGGACAAATGAAGATAATTTGGTGATGGGAGATATTCTTTCAACTAATCGTTTCGGGCTTGACGGCATGGGAGTAGGTCCCAATGCCTACGGTATTGCGGAGGCTATGGGCGTAGTACCGCATTACCCGGAACACGGTCTTATCTATGTCGAGAAGCATCCGATAGACAGTATAGATGAGTTAGATAAGCTTAAAAATATCACCTTGGAGAGCGGAAGGCTTAAGATGTATTATAATGCTACCGCAAGGTTAAGAGAGGCGGCGGAAGGGTTTTGCGGTGTGGGAGCGGCAGTTTCCGGTCCTATAACATTGGCAGGTTTTGTGCTTGGTACGGACAAGCTTTTGAAGGCTATGATAAAGTCTCCCGAAAAGGTGCATGAGTTGTTGAGATATATAACTTACAATGTTAAATATGTTGTGGATACATTTACTAAGCTTGATGTAGGTTTTTCAATGGCAGATCCGATAGCCTCAGGAACTATATTAAGTCCTAGAATGTATAAGGAATTTGCCTATCCCTATACTTTGGAGATAAGCTCTTATATAAAACAAAAGTCGGGCAGAGCACCGAGTTACCATGTGTGCGGCAATACCGGCAAGATATGGAAGTATGTAAAGGAGCTTGATATAGGACTTTTCAGTGTAGACAATGAGATGGACATAGGAGAAACCTGTGAGTTTTTTTCCGACTCAAAGCCCATAGCCGGCAATGTCAATCCGGTAGCGGTTGTATGCAACGGTACAAAGGAGGATATTGAAAGGGAGGTTAAAAGGTGCATTTTAGCAGGCAGAAAATGTAAAAAAGGTTTTGTACTGACTCCCGGATGCAACCTTCCGCTTGCAACTGTTGATGAAAATATAGCTGCCTTTCTTGATGCGGGCAGGAAGTATAGCTTTTTATGTTACAGTGAAGATATATAATTCATCATCGTCAAAAAAACTAAAAATGTTTAAATTTTATTTATAAATCAGACTAGGCTGCGTCTTAAAACTTAAAATTGCATAATACCTTGTTTTTTAATAAAATAAAGCATTTCTGCAAGTTAATAACAAGGTATGACAAATCGGCAACATCTTTTCTTGCCTTTATTTACTGTGCAGCAATATTTATTTTGTGCAAATAGTATAGTCTGTTACAGTTTTAAGACACGCCCTAATGTAATGTATCATTGATATTTAATTAATATCAGCAATAGCATAGTAGATCTATGTTACAATCTATTGACAAAGTGGTAATA
>CAJPUK010000179.1 GCA_905373785.1 uncultured Johnsonella sp.
GTTAATATGTAATATTTACATTAATATATCTATCTTTACTTACAACTCTTTATATCTTTTTTACGAGGTCATAGTAACATATCAACAAAATAATTTCAATATTTTTTAATATGTTTTACATTTTTAGCATAATATATAAAAATCATTTATTTAATTAATCTATTTAAATAGCTAACAGCAATAATCAGATATTTATTAGAACCATAACTTTTATTGCACTATATTTGAGAGTTTTTTTATTAAAATTTCTAAAATAAATAAGGCTGTTGCATTTTAAGATTTTTGTACAGGCTATATGGTGACCTTCTACCGAAATGCCACCACAGCTTGTACTCAATCTCTGTTTTGCAACAGCCCTATTTATTTAATTTTTTAAAAGTCTTCTTCTATTATGCTCCAAACCGCATCTATGCTATGTTTTTCCTTTACATAGCTGCTTGCTTTTTGGCTTAAGTTTTCCAGTCTTTGCGTATCTTCATAGAGGTCTATAACATTGGTTGCGAAATCTTTTGCCGTATCTGCCACATTCAGTATCTCATCCGCTCCGATTATGCCCTCTGCACCTATGGAAGTACTTACTATAGGAAGCCCGTTATACATTGCATCTATAACCTTACCCTTGATGCCGGCACCGAATCTTAGCGGAACTACAACAAGTCTTACGCTTTGGTAGATCCTTGCCAGCTCCTCATCAGATACATAGCCCTTTACTATCACTCCCTCAGACTCATTATGCAGATCAATTATCTCTTTTGGAGGGTTTGAGCCTACTATGTAAAAGTTTATCTTAAGCTTAGACCTTATTTCTTGCCAAATCTCCTCCATAAACCACTTTACGGCATCAATATTGGGCGTATGGGCAAAACCTCCTACAAAGAGTAAGCCTTCTCGCTTGGTAAAATCTCTTTCTATATTGTCTAAGAAGCTATCATACACATAGGCGGTAATAGCCTTAACATTTAAGTTTTTATCTATATTCTCATGTATATAGTCAACTTCAACCTGTGAAGGGTAGTAGGAAATGTCCGCCTTATGCATAAGCTCCGTTTCAATTCCACGCCAATACTTACTTGCATCAAGTTTCTTCTCATCACCGTTTAACTCGTATTCCCTGTATTCTCTAAGCATATGCAAATCATGCCCGTAATATATAACCTTAATATCCGTTCTGTCTTTTACAAAGTATATATACTTAATAGTAATATGGGGTCTGTTAAAATATACAAGGCTTATATCCGACTTATGCATTTCTATCCAGTCCCAAATACCGTTATACATATCATTTCCGTATAAAACTTCTATGCCCATTCTTCCAAGTAATGTAGTATAAGGCTCTTCCCTGCGGAAGTTATCCGGAAGGAATTTGACAATATAACCCTTTTTCACCAACATTTGCAAATACTGATAGGTGGTTTTGGAACCGGCATCCTTATCAAAGGTAGGTACATAGTGGTCAACAAAAAGAATTATTTTTTTACCCTTACTCCTTTCTCTTGCCCTGAAAGGATCCGGATTACCGGTATTGCGGTATTGCTTTTTAAACTCCTCACTCCACTTTTGCTTTAATTTTTCGGAATTTTCCACCTGGTAACGTTTCAGTCCCGAGCCCTCTACATCAGTACCGTTTGATATACCCTCAAAATGTATTACCACCGACTCGGGCTGATACATAACCTTGTATCCGGCTTTTCTTACCTCAAAAGCGAGGTCCGAGTCTTCACAGTATGCCGGTGCATATCTATCATCAAAACCGCCTATACTTTTCCACAAATCAGCCCTTATCATAATGGCAGCTCCGGATATATAGTCCACTTCTTTTACATAATTGTATTGACACTTATCGGGATCATCCATTCTTCCGTAGTTCCAAGCCGATCCGTCACTCCATACTATACCTCCGGCTTCCTGTAGTCTTCCGTCAGGGTATACGAGTTTGGAGCCTACCATGCCTATACTTTCATCACTTTCTATAAGATCTATAAGAGAGCTTAACCAGTTTTTGCATACCTTGGTATCGTTATTGAGGAAAAGTATATACTCTCCCCTTGCCTTACTTGCAGCAAGATTGCAATTACGAAGAAAGCCCTGATTGCTTGCAGGTCTGCTTATAACTATATTTTCCACATACTTATGAATATCCTTGGTTGCATCTGTGGATAAGTCATCTGCCAAAATCACTTCATATTCACAGCCTTTGCTGTTCTCTATTATGGAAGTAAGGCAGGTGTAGGTATACTCTATCTGGTTATAGGCAGGTATTACTATACTTACCTTGGGCTGCTCAAAAACTTCGAATTTAAGCTTACCGTAGTCTTGATATATAGGTCCTATCTTCATATAACCGTCAAGCAGATTCCTTCCTTCTTTTGAAACAATTTTTGACAAGTACTTCAAGGGATTTCTTAAAGCCATTCTATAAAAACTTAACCTTTTTCTTTTTTCGGTTCCTACCGGATATCTTTTATCTATAAAATTTCTGATTTTTATTTTTAACTTATATACAAAAACTCCCTGTTTCATAAGTTTTTGTATAACCACATCCTGCTTGGTGCTTTCCGCCCTCAGCATGTCTATCATTGTCTCAAGGTTTTTTACATGGTTATCGGTCAGCCTTTTTACTTCCCTTATTTGTCTTATTACCTCAAGTTTTTCATCCAGCTCCTCTTCCAACATCGCCTGTTTTCTTAATAACAAAGGTTTTTCTTTTTCTATTTCCAAAAGTTTGTCAAGACTTTTAAGCTCAGTTATGTATTTATCGAAATAAAGTCTTTGGTTATCTCCGTGTACTTTTTGTTGAAAGTCGCTCTCCAGCTTTTCACAAAATTCCTTATCTTCAATCCCTATATCAAATTTTGCCAAAAACTCTTCTTTACTTATGTTAAGCTCTACTTTTGCATTTTTATAAAACTCATTCAAAGCTCTGTATCTTGTAAATATGAGGGGCTGTTTCTCACCCACCCACTCATAATCTATGCCTATAAACTTGCCGTCTTTAATCAAAAAATTTTCAAATATAGCATCTATATTTGAAATAGACTTTCCTCTGTCTATAGT
>CAJPUK010000180.1 GCA_905373785.1 uncultured Johnsonella sp.
TACTTTGCCTGTTTCTTATTCTGCCGGCTTCTTCGTAGTTTTCCTGCTTTACACTCTCTTCCTTTTGCTTTTCAAGCTCTTCCACATCTTTAATTAATTTCTTGATTTCTTCCGGCTCTATATAACTTGCCAGTCTGCTTTTGGAAGCGGCTTCATCTATTACATCTATAGCCTTATCCGGTAAAAATCTGTCGGAAATATATCTTGTTGAGAGCTTTACAGCCTCTTTAAGCGCCTCATCGGTTATCACCACTTTATGATGCTCTTCATATCTATGCCTTAAGCCTAAAAGTATTTTGTAGGCATCTTCTTCACTTGGTTCTTCCACCCTTATAGGCTGAAACCTTCTTTCAAGTGCGGCATCCTTTTCTATATGCTTTCTATACTCTTCAAGGGTGGTTGCACCTATAAGCTGTAACTCTCCTCTTGCCAAAGAAGGCTTTAAGATATTTGATGCATCTATAGCACCTTCTGCACCTCCGGCACCTATTATAGTATGTATTTCATCTATAAATAAAAGTATATTGCCTGAATCCATGATCTCAGACATTACCTTCTTAATTCTTTCCTCAAACTCTCCTCTGTACTTTGAGCCTGCTATCATGCCGGATAAATCCAGAGTAACAACTCTTTTATTAAGTAAGGTCTCAGGCACCGAACCTGCAATTATGGACTGTGCCAAACCTTCCACCACTGCCGTTTTCCCTACTCCCGGTTCTCCTATAAGGCAGGGGTTATTCTTTGTTCTTCTGCTTAAAACCTGCATTACCCTGTTTATTTCCTGCTCCCTGCCTATAACAGGATCCAGTTTACCCTGTCTTGCAAGCTCCGTTAAATCTCTTGAATACTTATCCAAGGTCGCTGTTTCGGACTCTGCACCGCCTTCATAGTCGCTGTCCGCATCCGCTCTTGTACTTTTTATATCTTCATTGCCTGCACCTAGGATCTCTGTATATAATTTATGTAAATTGATATTAAGTGTGTTAAGCAGCTTATTGGCTATGCTGTCCGGCTCTTTAAGTATGGCTATAAGTATATGCTCCGTTCCTATAAGCGGAGACTTAAACCTTACAGCCTCATTATAAGCGCCTTCAAACACTCTGTTTGCTGCCGGAGTATAGTCCGGTAAAATCTCCATTTCCTTTATGTCATTATACTCATTGAACATGAGTTTTTCTATTATTTCAAGTATCTTATCTTCACTAAGTCCGTTAGCCATAAGCACTCTGGCAGCTACTCCCCTGCCTTCTCTTACAAGTCCAAGCAGTATATGTTCTGTCCCTACATGCCCGTGTTCCAGTTCTATAGCCGCTTCCTTTGCAAGTCTTAATGCCTCTTTAGCCTGACTTGTAAATCTCTCCATATTCTTTCTCCTTATGTAAATACAGACTTCCAAACGATATCCGTCTATATTAATTTAATGTATTATATATTTCCCAAATTTTCTCTGATATAGTCCGCTCTTTTAATATCCAACTCCTCCTTGGAAAGAGGTCTTTTTGCTTCCTGCAAAAGATTGGATGCTTGTACTCCAAACATCAGATCGTATACATTCTTATCATTCTCAAGTTTTATAAGACCGTCAGCTATACCCCTCATTACCGCACTGAGGTAATTAAGAGCCTCTTTTAATGTAAGCTTCCTTGCATATTTAAGAATTCCATAAGACTTATACACCTCATCCCTTATTGATATATTGTGATCTTTAAGTGCCATACTTCTTATGTAGTCTTCCTGCACATTAAGCTGTACCGCAACTCTTCTTACCTGATCTATGATTTCTTTTTCACTATGTCCCAGTGTTTTGGGATTGGATATATCGTATAAAGCTCCGAAACTCTCTCCGTTATCTCCATATACAGATTTTATACTGACGCCAAATCTGCTTATTCCGTTAATAAGGTTTGTAAAATTCTTCCCTACAGAAAGCATAGGCAGATGCATAACTATATTTGCTCTTATACCCGTACCTACATTGGTCGGATAGGAGGTAAGATAGCCAAGTTTTTCACTGTATGCATAATTAAACTTTTCATTTATATAGTCATCAAATTTATCCGCCGTACTCCAAAGCTTATCTATGTTCATACCCGAGGATAAAAGTTGAAGCCTTATATGATCCTCTCCGTTAAGTACAAGACTAAGCTCCTCTTCATCACTGTATATAAGACCTGTTGCAGTCTTCTTAGCGGCAATAGATGAATTAATAACTCTTCTTTCTTTTAAGGTTTGTTTTTCTATATCCGACATGGTATTCAAATGTACTACATTAAGTTCTTTTTCATAGTACTCATTTATATCCGAAAGTTGTGTAAGCATTCCGTCAAGCAAGACCTGTGAATCCGCTTGGCTTAACCTGTCGGGAAATACAAAAGAATCCAAATTCCGTACAAGCCTTACCCTGCTGCTTACATAATTATAATCTGTTTTTAATTTTACATCTTCGAACCACTTACTCATCTTGCTCCTTTTCAAGCTCTCTTATCTTATCTCTGTATTCTGCTGCCAACTCGTACTCTTCCGCTTCAAGTGCTATTCCAAGCCTGCGTTTTAACTCGTCCACTTCATTTACACTGTCTATATGCACAACTCTTGACTTCGCCTTCATATACTTGGGTTTTTTACCCTTGTGTATGTCGCTTCCTTGTAATTGCTTGATATTGTCGGCAATAAGTATGCCGAACACCTCATAACATTCTTTACAGCCAAACTTTGACGAACTTATAAATTCATCATAGGATGTTTTGCAATTAGGACAGACAATACTTGAAGTTTGATTATTTCTGGCTGATTTTTCCACCTCTCCAAGTAGGCTTGATAAAAACTTGGCAAATGGGAACTCACCTTCAAAACCTTCCGTTCCGTAAGGGTTATTCTCCATATCTCTGGCACATTGGGTGCAGAAATGGTGATCTCTTTGCACTCCGTTTATTATTTCCGTATATTGAATGTTTGCTTCTCTGATCTTGCATTTTTCACATAGCATATTTAATATCTCCTTAATAGACCTAAGAGGTAATTAGTACCTCGTCAAGTCATC
>CAJPUK010000181.1 GCA_905373785.1 uncultured Johnsonella sp.
TCTTAAGATGCCTTGATTTTCTTTCCAGAATACCTACATACTCTGCCACCTTCTTATTTTGTATCTCTTCTCTTTTTATAAGATCCACATAATTTATAATTGAAGTAAGCGGTGTCTTAAGATCATGTGATACATTTGTTATAAGATCAGCCTTAAGTCTCTCACTTTTGACCTGATTGCTTATTGCCTTTTCCAAGCCCTGCCCTATACTGTTTAAGCTTTTTGCAGTAAAAACTTCCTTACCTGAAAAATCTTCAGTTTATAATCAATATCTCCTATAGCCATTGACTTGATGGCATGCTCCAATTTATCAAGCTCTATGGATTTTTTGTATATTATATGATAGATTACAAAATTGAATATTATTACAAACAAAAACAGCAATAATATTATGAATCTGTCGGTTAGAGTCTTTTCTATTGAATAAACTGCCAATAAAACAATATATATACTTATATTAACAAGGCTGTAAAGAATAATATAAACTATTACCTTCTTGGTATTATCACTTTTAAGCTTATATATGCTGAACTGTTTTTTAATATAAGTAAATAATTTCTCATTGTAGATAACTCCATTTTTAATTCCCTTTATTATTGCCATCAATGTATTTAGGGAAAGCAGGTATATAAGTACATATCTTAAAAGCATTTGAGAAAAATGCCAAGCTTCCATCGGAATAAAAATATGAATAAATTTATCCCCTATAGTGGAACAAAAGAACAAGGTTAATACAAGTTCAATGAGGAATACAAATACATTGACCTCTATACCCCACCTATCTTTTCTGTAAAACAGTCCTTTGCTGATATTTTCATCTTTCTTTTTATATAAAATAAGTGAAAATATTATACTCAACAACATAATCGGAAGACTGCATACGATATTTACACAACCGTAAAAGTACATATTTCTTTGTTGTACATACCTATCCCTTCCGATTGAATATAAATCCTTTACAGGATATGAGGTATCTACAGCTATCATAATATCATAATCATCAATTTCAATATCATCACCGAAAGATGTCGCAAGATATGATAAGTTTTTAGGAGGCGCAGACAGATTATAATCCATAAGCATACTGTGTGAGCTGCTTATAACATATTTACCGTACTGCTTTACATTTGAGGTATTAAGTTCCTTATCATTTGTATACTTATTGGCGGCATATACTATACGATATTTTATATTGCCGGGATTAAGTATCAGTCTATTATATGCTGCATAATATTTGCTGAGTACTTCCACACTCTCTTCTATAAGAACCGGCAGAGTCATATACGCATCTCCAGGTTCATATATTTGAACATTTTGCATATATGCCCTTGAGTTTACAAGTAAGGAGTTCTCATTTGAAAATTTTTTGTCTACTCCCTCATAAATATTGAAATTATAATTATCATCTATATAATATCCCAGTTCTTTGGCATTTTTTATGACATCTTCCACGCTGTATGATACATCATCATCCGGAGCCATATTGATGTTAAACATTTCTTTTTTTAAATCAAACACTCCGTCAGTTTCAAAGACATCCTTATACTTTATATAATCAAATATACTTTGTATGTCTTCTTCCAATTGATTTACAAAGGCAGGAGAATCTTCATAACTTTCATTGTTGATCCAGGTAATTCCCTTTTTCAAATTATCATTGGTATATAACATTACAACTCCGACGATAAATACAAACAGGGCAATATAATGAATCAACATTAGAGTATTGCAAAAGAGCAGCTTTGATTTTTTTCGCTTATTCATCTTGCCTTACCGCTATCTTTTTTCAATCTTATAGCCTACTCCCCATACAACCTTTAAGTACATAGGCTCTCTCGGATTAACCTCTATCTTTTCTCTTATATGTCTTATATGTACGGCAACTGTATTATCAGCTCCGATTGCATCCTCATTCCATATCTTTTCATATATTTCATCGATAGAGAATACCTTTCCTGCATTCTTGGTCAAAAGTAAAAGTATATTGTATTCTATAGGTGTAAGCTTTATTGGCTCTCCAAGTATGGTTACCTCTTTAGTTTCATCATTAATTTCCAAATCTCCGCTTCTGTATATCATAGCTTCGGACTGGATAGAAAGATTGCCAAGTTTTGTATATCTTCTTATATGACTCTTTACTCTTGCTACCAATTCAAGCGGATTAAAAGGTTTTGTAAGGTAATCATCCGCACCTATATTAAGTCCTAATATCTTATCGGCATCTTCGGACTTGGCTGAGAGTATAATAATAGGTACGGAACTTTTCTCTCTTACCATCAAAGTTGTTCTGATTCCGTCAAGCCCGGGCATCATAACATCCAGGATCAAAAGATCTATATCTCCCGCCTCCAATACCTTAAGTGCTTCAGTACCGTCATGTACTCCTATTACTTCGAAACCTTCTCCTGTCAAATATATACTTATGGCTTCTACTATCTCCTTATCATCATCACATACGAGAATCTTTTGCATAAATTCCTTTCCGGTTTTATTCACCATATAATTTTATCTTTATTGCCTAATCGGCTTATTATAAGCTATAATTGTATAGTATACCATTTTATCAGCTATAACATATAACAAATATTATAAGAAAGAGAGAATAATAATTGAACACTTTACATTTTATGAATATGGCAATCAGGCAGGCAAAAAAAGCATACAGTATAAATGAAGTACCCATAGGTTGTGTTATAGTGCATGAAGACAAGGTTATAGCAAAGGCATATAACAGACGCAACAAGGATAAGTCCACCCTGTCTCACGCTGAAATACTTGCAATTAAGAAGGCCTGCAAAAAACTTGGAGACTGGAGACTGGAAAATTGTACTATGTACATAACCTTAGAGCCGTGCCCGATGTGTGCAGGTGCAATAATCCAGTCCAGAATCCAAAAAATAATTGTAGGCAGTCTGAATCCGAAAGCCGGCTGTGCCGGTTCTATAATCAACCTTTTTGATATTGATAAATTCAATCA
>CAJPUK010000182.1 GCA_905373785.1 uncultured Johnsonella sp.
TTAACAGTACTAACCGCTAAAAAGATTGAAATAGGGAGTGTTTCTGTAATCACCAGCCCGCAAGGAATAGCTGTATAAGGGTTTTGTTGCATCCTTCCTCCGACTCTCACCCTTATGTCGAGAATAACTGTTTTTTATATAAGGTCTACAGTTGAGGATTGGGCAGTCTGAAAATAACTTCTGTAGGAAACATCCGCAGTGTCGGTACTTCTTTTATGCAAACGTCAGTGCAGCAGAAAAGTTAGTACCGCTACACGAGGACTTAAGCGCAAGCGGTTTCCGAAAGAAGCTATTTTCAGACAAACTATTATCAACAAATTATTATATAAGTTATTCCTGACAAATTACAGCTTTATATTACCCTTAAAGTAGCAATTATTGCATACCGCTATATAATGTATGGGTGATTTTTCATCCACTCCTCCCATTACTACCTCATCGCCTGTATACTGTATACTTCCATTTACTATTCTCACATTTTGTTTAGCCTTTCTGCCGCAATGGCAGATTCCTATTATTTCCTGCAAATCATCCGCCAGTTCTAAAAGCCTTTTTGAACCTTCAAAAAGCTCCGACCTGAAGTTATTTTTAAGCCCGTAACAAAGCACAGGTACATCCAGCTCATAAACTATTGCATACATATCTTCCACCTGTCTTTTGCTTAAAAACTGTGCCTCATCTATAAAAATAGCCGATATATTCTCTTTTTTCAGTCTTTCTCTAAGTTTTTTTATGAATTCCTCATATTCATCAATTTCACTTGGAATAAAGCTTCCCTTAACCGAAACTCCGTCAACTCTTGCCTTTATTATACACTCATCTTTTCCGTCTCTGCTGTCCTTATCCGGTTTTAGCACTATGGTATCCATGCCCTTTTCTCTATAGTTATAGTTTGCACGTATTAAATCCAAAGACTTTGCCGAACCCATCACACCATACTTAAAATGCAGCTTTGCCATCTCTCCTCCTGAATATAACTTTATTTAGTATATTATCCAAAGAATAACCGGCAGCAAAACTTCAATTTTTCTGACTATATACAACAAAACACAAGTACAACAAGTTGAACTTAAATTTTTGAAATCTGTAATCAGAAAAACCGACAAGTTTTTGCTCCGGTTATTTAAGACAAAATAAATTATTTTAGATTTTTATATACCTCAAAACTTTTCCTCTTATTTCCTGCTCTGTCCATTAAGCCAAATCTCATTTCCATACCCATATGTACTTCACCCAGGTCATTCTCACGACTAAGGTAAAAAGTATCTATGTAGGGATTGTTCTTGGCAATATTATAAGCCTCTTCTATCATCTGAGCCTGTTTATCGTCTGAAACCGCATTAAATCCCTGCTCAGATAAAATTATACTTCTTACATTTCCTTTTGAATTAAGATATGCGGACTGTTGCATAAAGTCGGTAAGTACTCCTATATTCTTCATATTAATTATAGGAGTGGAAAAGTTGTCTTTCGAACTTGCATCATTAGTAAAGTCCGGATCTTTTAAGTCCTCCGGATAAGCGTGCCAAGCTATGCCGTAGTCGGTATCCTTTAATTGCTCATTCAGTATAGGCAGCATATGTGAAGCCTGAAGATAACCGTAGCCTTGGTCGCTGTACCAATTCCATCTGTAGTCAAAAGGTATATATACTTTTGCACCGGGGTTTTCCTTCTTAATTGCATCATACCAGATACGAAAAGCATCTGCATATTGTTTAGTGTAGGCATTAAGCTCTCTGTTAGGCATAAAGTTCCATGTGTTTCCGTTATTTATCTCATTTCCTATGACCCAGCTGTCTACACAATCACTGTAACTTCTAGCATACTTTTCAGCAATTTTCTTAAGCTCCTGTCTTCCGGCTTCAGTTTCCGTATTAAAACCGTAGAATACCGCTCCTGACTGAGGAGAACCGACCGGAAGCAAGGCGGGATTTGAGGTCTGCCATGGATTAAGCATTATTACCGTATTTGAAAGCCCTCTTGCCTTTGAGCCTCTTAAGGATGGACTGTAATCAGTTGTTACAGGGTTATTCCATATTACATTATTAACCCCAAGTTCAGCGGCATGGTTATGGTCAAGATTGGTAACTGCAAGCCCTTTCTTATTGACTGCTTTGATTTCCTTTCTTTGTACCGTTCCCGTACTGTCTACCCAAGCACCTGAAGAATTTATCTTATAACCTTCTAACATAGTATTTGTCACTATATAGCCTTTATCATTAAAATAATAACTTTCCGCATAGGAATCTCCATCATCATCTATCCATTCCCAACCTGACTTAGGAAAGCTTCCGTTGCCGTAATCATACCACCAACCGTTGCTGTCTGATTTCCATGTACCTGCCATAGCATTTGTTCCTAAAAGCAGGCTGAATACCATAGCCCCGGTGAAAATTAAAGTTTTCCTCATAGTTATCTCCTTTTTTATAATTTAACGGATGTATTTGCAAAATACTTATTATTTTTCTGAATGTGAACATCAAAACATAAGCATAATGTATGATGCTGCACTGAAAGTTTTTGTTATGTGCAATCAAAAAAGAGTCAAGTTATTTACTTTGTTTATTTAAGAAACCATGCACTTACAAACTAAGTTTATAATCACTTATTCTTAAAAAAATCTGTTAATTTGTAAATACTTATAACTTAACCTACTTTATAAGAATTTTTTCCGATTGCCATAACTTTTATAAGTCTGATTGGGGAACATCTTAATACACACTTTTGTAAAGTATTTAGTAACAGAGCTACTCTTTATCATTCAAGTCAATTATTATTTTATTTGACTCTTCACAAAAATAAGCCTTAGGCATCCCGCAATCAAAAGGCTCACGTATATAAACTGTCTCCTTATTCCAAAAATGCCCTTCCTTTGATCGCCACAAAAGAGATGTTTGACTCCAAGCTAATTTACCTTCCTTCATTTCCTTATCACAATAT
>CAJPUK010000183.1 GCA_905373785.1 uncultured Johnsonella sp.
TGGCACCCTAACCAAAGGTTAGACCGTTAAAAGCAATATAAAATAAAAATAAGGAAGGGATGTAATATGTCAAAGGAAGATTTTCTAAAAGAAGAGGAGAGTATGATAGAGGAAGAGTTTTTGGAAGACGGAGAAGAGCTTAGGGTAAGTATAACTTTGGATGATGACAGAGTTATGGAATGTGTTGTACTTTGCATACTTGAGGTCGAGGATAGAGAATATATCGCAGTAATGCCTGAGGATGAAGATGCGGAAGAGGTGTATCTTTACAGGTATAGTGAGGATGAGGAAGGACAGCCTGAACTTAGCAATATTGAGACTGATGAAGAGTATGAGCTGGCAGCTGAAGCCTTTGATGAATGGCTTGATGAAGAAGAGTATAACGCACTTGCAGACGAGTAAGAATTGCTTTAAAAACAAAGCATTTAATAAAAGGGAGCAAAGTCTATGCCTAATATTAATAATTATGTAGCAAAGTATAAAAATATTTCATTTAGGAGGCGTGGTCTTACTCCCTTAGATATTATGGCAGTAAATGAATTAAGCTATGTAGCCTTGGGTGAAGTTGTAAGTGAAGAGTTTGATTTTAAGAAGGCATGTAGGATAAAGGATATTTTGTATTATTATATGGAGCATGAGAATGAACTTAAGACCAATAATATACTTTTTCCTGCAAAAAGAGTAAAATTATTAAAGCTTATGGCAAGTTCAAGAAGATATGCAGATGTGCAGTTATGCGGCTGCAAAGAGGACATAGATTATCTTAAAGAAAGGCAGTTTTGTGCTACCGTAATTAAAGTACCCGGTATAAAAACCTTTATAAGTTTCAGAGGTACGGACGACAATGTGATATCTTGGAAAGAGGATTTCAAGATGTCATATATGAGCAAGATACCGGCACAAAAGCTTGCCTGTAAATACCTTGAAGAAGCACTCGATAACTTAAGCGGTTCTTTTATACTTACAGGGCATTCTAAGGGTGGAAATCTTGCCATATACTCGGCAGCAAATACAAATGAAGCCTTTAGAGGGCGTATAGAGGGAATATACACCTATGATGCCCCGGGTGTGCACACAAGTGTGCTTGAAAGCGAGGGTTATAAGGCTATTAGGTCAAAGGTCGTAGCCTATGTTCCGGAAGATACCGTAGTAGGTGCTTTACTTGAAAAGGATGTAGAAACCGTAGTTGTTAAAAGTAAGTTATTTGGAGTAATGCAACATATTGTTTATAATTGGCAAATCAAGGGACATGATCTTCAAAAATTAAAAAGCCGCACAACCGGAAGTATACTTTTTGAGAGGGCACTAAAACAGTGGATGTGCAATTATTCGGAAGAAGAGCTTAAGATTATTTGTGATGTAGCCTTTGATTTATTTGCCGATATTAATGTTATTTCATTTATGGACTTCAAAGATGAGTTTTATAAAAAGGTAAGCGACTTAATAAAGGCTGCAACGGCTGTAGATAAAAAAAACAGCAAATTGGTAGTGGAGGCTTTATCGGATCTTATAAAAATATATATTTCTCTTGCCGGTGAGAATTTTAAGGGAAGGATTCCGAGCTTTAGTCCGGATAAAGATCCTATAAAGTTTATAACAGAGAAAATACCTGAAACAATTGGAAATCTTGAATGGGTAGATTTTATAAAATCAAAACTTTCATTTGCGTCAAATACACAAACGGATGAAAAAAAGGGACCGGTGCAGTAGGCACTAGTATATTGAATAATTATTAACTGTTACAAACCTCGTTGGTTTTAATTCCTGCTTCAATCGCTTCGGCAACACTAATTTCATCCATACAGAACAATTATTTGTGATGGTTATTTAATTAATGATATACTAGTGTAATGTATCATTGACATTTAATTAATATCAGCAATAGTATAATAACTTTCAAATTTCTTTATTATGTATCTGCTGCAATCTATTAACAAAGTTATAATAAGGCTAAATATCAGCGATACAGTACACTAGTCCCTTACTTTATAATAAGATACTTCCTGATATGTCTTAAAACCGAAGCCTTCGTATAAACTTAAAGCAGGTTTATTAAAACCGCTTACTTGAAGCAGTATCTTTTTTACACCTCCTTCATAAAGCAGTTGTAATATATAAGGAAGGGCTTTTTTGGCATTTTTTTTATTTCTGTAGCGTTCCTTTACATAAAAACCGTACAGATAAAATGTATCCTCGGAAAACTTTGTAATATTAAATTTTAAAAAATTCTTGTAACCCTTTCTTTCATCAGAAATGTGATAAGTTATAAAATCCCCCAAATCAAAGCTTATATTAGAGTATATTTTATTATCATAATTCGTAAAACCTTCATAGTCATAGTAAAGATAAAACTCCTTATTAAACAAAGGAAAATCAAGCTCTTTTGCAAGCTTGGCGCCTGAATCGGTATCACTTAAGAGTAAGAACTCTGCAAAAGACACTGAAAGAGCCTCTCTCATATAAAGCCTTAATCTATCTAAGGTAGCCTTAAAAAGCTCTTTCTCATCATCCTTAGGAAGAGAGAAAAAGATAAGCTCATAACTGCCCGTATTTATAAAACTAAGAGCCATACAAAAAAGTAACTTATCATTATCGTAAATCAAAACAAAAACAGAGTCTTTGTCATCATAAGGAAACTCTAAACTGCTGTTTTCATAATTTTTTCTTTCATCTACAAGTAATTTAATATCTTCTATTTGTCTTTTATCTAAAAAATCATATACATATATATCCATAAACTAAATACTACAACACAAAGTCTTAAAATACAATAAATTAATTTGTTGTATTTTTTGCCAAACTTACGATGGCTCAAATTAAGTTAGTACATTGAAACTTTAGCAACACAAACAATTATAATAAACAGAAACACTCCCTATTTCAATCATACTCGCAGTACTGTTAATAAAGTTTC
>CAJPUK010000184.1 GCA_905373785.1 uncultured Johnsonella sp.
TAAATATATTGTCTTTCTTCTCTACAGGTATTGTCTGTACTATACCCACTAAAAAACCTATTATACAACCTATTATTGTACCGACTATAGCTATTATCATGGTTACTCCGGCTCCCCTTAAGAAGCTGAAACTGTACTCACGCAATATAAATACTATTCGTCCTAAAAAACTCTCAGGCATAAATTAAAAATCTCCTTACTTATTTGCTAAGCGGCTGAACTGATATAGCCTCATCCATCATCTTTGTAAAATCATCCTTATTCATCTTGGCAAGTACTGAATTAATCTCTTCTTTAAGCTTATCATTGCCCTTCTTTAAGGATATACCTATGTTAATTTCTTCATCGGACACCTCATAATCTCCTGCACTTCCACTAAAATCCAGAAGTTCAAAGTCAGGGTAGGCTACAAGTGCCGCCTTTGCTGTAGGCATATCTGTAATAACCACATCTACCTTACCTGCCGATAAGGCTACAAGTGCTGCAGGTGCAGACTCCTGTGCCGGAAGTACATTGGCATCCGGTATCTGCGGTGCACAAAGGTCATACCATATAGTATTAAGCTGTGAAGTTACATTTGCTCCTTTAAGATCTGCTATAGATTTTGCCGTAGCAAACTTGGAGTCTTTTTTCACCAGTGTAACTACAGAAGCATAGTAATAAGGTGTTGTAAAATCTACACTTTGTAATCTTTCAGAGGTTATTGACTGACCGGCGATAACACAGTCTACAGAGCCGGACTGCACTGCCGGAACCAAGGCATCCCAATCAAGTTTTACTATTTGTATATCATAGCCTAACTCCTGACCTATATGCTTTGCCATCATTACATCATAACCATAGGCAAACTCCGAACTTCCCTGTATAGGTAAAGCTCCGTTTTTATCATCGGTTTGTGTCCAATTATAAGGTGCATAACTGCACTCCATAGCAACTTTTAATACTTTGCTGTCTGAAACCTCTTTGCTTTTTGCACTTTCTTTACTCTGACAAGCAGTAAGCAGTGAAAATGCCAACACACTTATTGAAACCAGCTTTAACACACCAAAAAATTTCCTCATAAATAATCTCCTCCAATACGATTATTTTACCTCTTATTAAAACTACAAAGGGGCTGTTGCCTTAAATGTATACAAGTATACATTATACTTATACACTAACACAACAGTCCCCTTATAATATCATTATTAAAAAGATTTATCAATAATACACTACACTAACTTACCTTAAGTATAAACTTTTGTGCCGCTTTTTCAGTATCAACAAGAGCTATTTTCGCTCCTAAACTTTCAAGCTTTTCCTCAAAATGCTCATAACCTCTTTGTATATACTTAATGTCGCTTATTGTAGATATTCCGTCTGCTGCAAGTGCAGCGATTACAAGCGCCGCTCCCGCTCTTAAATCAGGGGCATTTAAATTGGCTCCCACCAGTTTGTCAACACCTGAAACTACAGCCATATTTCCCTTGACTTCTATCTCAGCTCCCATACGGGCAAGTTCGGATACATATCTGAAACGGTTTTCAAATATACTCTCAAGTACTGTACTTGTTCCATGTGCTCTTGCAAGCACTGCTGTTATCTGTGGCTGCATGTCGGTAGGAAATCCGGGATAGGGCAGAGTCTTTACATTAGCCGCCCTTTGTCTTATAGCTCCCCTAACTCTGATAGCATCATCAAACTCCGTAATCTCACAGCCTATTTCTATAAGTTTTGCACTTATAGCCTCCATATGCTTAGGTATAAGGTTCTTAACCGTAACATCTCCTCTTGTTATAGCTGCCGCACACATAAAGGTTCCGGCTTCTATCTGGTCCGGGATTATAGAATACTCGGTTCCGTGAAGCTTACTTACACCGTTTATTCTTATAACATCTGTTCCTGCTCCCTTTATATCGGCTCCCATACTGTTTAGGAAGTTAGCCACATCTACTATGTGCGGCTCTTTTGCAACATTTTCTATCACAGTCTTTCCCGGAATCAAACTTGCCGCAAGCATTATATTGATGGTTGCCCCTACAGATACAATGTCTAAAAATATATGTGCTCCCTTAAGTTTGTCGGAACTTGCATTAATTCTTCCCGAGCTTATGTCTATATCGGCACCTAAGGCTCTAAAACCCTTTAAGTGCTGGTCTATAGGTCTTGCTCCTATTTCACAGCCTCCCGGAAGTGCCACCTCCGCTTTGTGATACTTTCCGAGTAAAGCTCCTATAAGATAATAAGAAGCTCTTATTCTTCTTATATACTCATCATCTACCACACATGAATGTAACTTACTTGCATTGATTTTTACTTTATTTCTGTTTATTCTGTCAACGTACACGCCTGTTTGAGCTATCGCTTCCAACATAACATTAATATCTTTCACATCAGGCAGATTGTCTATAAGTACTTCCTCGTCTGTCATAATAGCTGCTGCCAAAATACCAAGTGCAGCATTCTTTGCACCACTTACAACTACCTCTCCGGCAAGTGACATGCCGCCTTTTATTATATACTGATCCATAATACTGTCCACCCAAAATATACTTAAACCCTCATATATAATGAAAGCTAAGATAGTATTTTTATCTCCTAAATAATTAATCGGCACTTACCTAATCACTAAACTTTTCCTATTATAACACAATTTTATAAAAAACGTAAAGTATTTGTTGCTATTATTTAATCATTCACTTGTATTTCATGTAACAGTTCCCGTAAATGCTTAGGGTTTGGGGGAATTGGCAGCATAAACAATTATGCTTATAAAAACTCCGTATAATTCAATCATACCCGCAACCCTTTCTCAAAGCTTCGACAAATTCACACAGACTGCGGAACTTAGCTTTATACCAAAAAACGGTGGACTGACGCTCAAACAAGTCCTCGTCTGTGGAATTTGTACC
>CAJPUK010000185.1 GCA_905373785.1 uncultured Johnsonella sp.
ATTTGGTATACTTATTTAAGAAACGATGCACTAACTTATAAATAAGGTTAAACATTTTTAGGTTGTTTTGACGAAGATGAATGAGCTGCCTGAACTGTAACCATATTACTAAAGTAACTAAAAATTAAGTGGAAATTAAAACTTGAGTTTTGCATTAAGTAAAGTTTTATGGATTTCAGAAAGGATGAAATATGTCAAAATTGTATGATGTAATAATATTAGGTGCAGGTCCTGCCGGTTTAAGTGCCGGGTTATATGCAGGCAGATACAAACTCAGTACTCTGATAATAGAAAAATCACAGGACGGCGGTCAGATTTCTATTACGGACGAGATAGAAAACTATCCGGGACAGGTTATTGATACAGATGAGTCAGGATCAAGCCTGGTTGCAAGGATGACTGCACAGGCAGCTAAATTTGGTTGTGAAAGAGCAAGTGCCAATATAGTATCTGTAGAGCTTGAAGGAGAGGTTAAGAAACTTACCGATGTCAACGGAAATGTATATGAAGGACGTACGGTTATCATAGCATCAGGTGCTCATCCAAGACCTATAGGTTGTAAAAATGAAGCAGACTATGTAGGAAAGGGTATATCTTTCTGTGCTACCTGTGATGCAAACTTTTTTGAGGATTTGGAAGTATACGTAGTAGGCGGTGGTGACTCTGCTGTAGAAGAGGCTATATACCTTACCAAATTTGCAAGAAAGGTTACTATCATACATAGGAGAGATGCGCTTCGTGCCGCAAAGTCTATTCAGGAGAAGGCATTTGCAAACGACAAGATAGAATTTATGTGGGACAGCGTTGTAGAAGAGGTTTCAGGTGATGAGATACTTACAAAGATGCTTGTAAAGAATGTAAAGACCGGCGAGATTACAACTATAGAAGCAGATGAAGAAGACGGGCTTTTCGGACTTTTCGGTTTCATAGGTTTAATTCCCAATACAGAGATTTTTGCAGATAGCAAACTTAACATGGAAAACGGCTATATAGTTACCGATGAAGATATGCATACCAACATAGAGGGTGTATATGCTGCAGGAGATGTAAGAAAGAAGTCATTGCGTCAGGTGGTTACAGCGGCGGCAGACGGAGCTATAGCATCTTCTCAAGTGGAGCATTATTTGGCATAGTATAATTGTGCTGTTTATAAAATCAAACTATGAGGTAGTCGGTTTAGTGTATTGTTGATATTTAATAAACTGTGCACCGGGGAGTTTTGTAAATATTATATCAGCTAAGGGCTCATAACATACAAAATGAAGTTTTTTGTAACCGTTATGAGTCTTTTAAAATAAGGGTTTGAGAATTCAATAATTATTACTCAAAGCGACTGTTAAAGTTTTCGGGACTGATTTCTTTGTTTAAATAGCATAAAAATTTTAATATAGATTAAGAAATTTGCTTAATATAGATAATTAAAAGAACTGAACAAACAACATATACAAAATTTTAAGTAAAATAAGTTCCGATTATTTATATTATACATACATATCAGGGGCTTTGAATTTTAACAAGACGGGAGTGAATATTAAAAAAATATCAATAAAGTACTGGTTAAAATTTGTTAACTATGTTAAAATAAACGAGTGCCTTGATGTAGTAAGAACAAGGAAAAATAATTATACATTATAAGTTAACATAGCTGTATAGTAATTTGGAGGGAGTTAGGTAGCTGGTGCGCCTCGCGGTCTTCAAAACCGTTGTGTGGAGTTAAGAGCTTCACGGGTGGGTTCGATTCCCACCACCTTCGTTTTTATAAATTATAATAAGCACAGATGGAGACTCTTATATGACCAAGATACAGAAACTTTTACGTGAATTACCAAAAGTTGATGAAGTGCTGCTTAATGAGCAGCTTTTTTTATGTAAAGATGTAGCAAGACCTGTTATAGTTGATATGGTAAGGGATATTATAGCAAAAGCCAGGGAAGAGATACTGTCAGGTGAAAGAGAAGAGGAACTTAGCATAGAAGAGGTAGTTGAAGTAACTTTAGCTAAGGTAAAAAAAGTTAAAAAGAAACTCAGAAGAGTTATTAATGCAACCGGAGTTATACTGCATACCAATCTCGGAAGGTCGGTATTAAGCACTAAGGCTCAGGAGGCTATAATTG
Source organism: uncultured Johnsonella sp. (assembly GCA_905373785.1). GTDB lineage: Bacteria > Bacillota > Clostridia > Lachnospirales > Lachnospiraceae > Johnsonella. Next base: position 2,115 of record CAJPUK010000185.1, read on the forward strand.
AAGTTGCTTCTTCTTATTCAAATCTGGAATATAATTTGGAGCTCGGAGCCAGAGGAAGCAGGCATGATATAGTAGAACACATAGTTAAGAAAATAACCAACTCACAAGCCTGTATGGTGGTTAATAATAATGCTGCCGCAACCATGCTTGTACTTGCAAGTATGGCTAAGGGCAGGGAGGTTATTATATCAAGGGGAGAGCTTGTAGAAATAGGCGGTTCTTTTAGAATACCGGATGTTATGCAGGAGTCGGGAGGTATACTTAAAGAGGTTGGAGCTACCAATAAGACAAGACTTGATGATTATAAGAAGGCCTTTGATGAAGAAAAAACCGCAGCCATATTGAAGGTTCATACTTCAAATTATCGTATAGTGGGCTTTACCCAAGAGGCTGAGTTAAAAGAGTTGGTAGAGCTTGGAAAGACGCTTAAAACACCTGTAATATATGATATGGGAAGCGGACTTATCTCAAGTATGCAAAGATACGGTATAAATGAACCTACTGTTTCGGATGCTCTTAATATAGGAGCGGATGTGGTGCTTTTTTCAGGAGATAAGTTACTTGGAGGACCACAGGCAGGTATAATCATAGGTAAGAAAAAATACATAGATATGATGAAAAAGCATCAGCTTGCAAGAGCTTTCAGAGTGGATAAATTTACTTTAGCCGCACT
>CAJPUK010000186.1 GCA_905373785.1 uncultured Johnsonella sp.
TGTTACAAGATATGGATGTTTTTGTGGCAGCTTAAGTTTTTCTTTTATATAAAAGTATTATTACTTATAAAGGAGCTGTTATGCTAAGAACAAGTAATACAAAATGCAGCAGTAAATAAAGTAAAAGGCTGCTATATAAAGTGTTACTTTCTTTTTATGAACAGCTATAAAGATAAGGAGGTAGTTGTTATGAGAAAAGGTATTATAACCTTTGGTGTGATTTTAGGTTTAGCATTAACGGCATGCTCAAGTGGAGGAGAGTCTGCCGACTCCGCATCCGGCGAGTCCGTGACAGAGGCTGCCAAGGCAAGTGCTGAGTCAGTGGCTTATAAAGACGGAACCTACACGGGTGAGAGTGATAAGGACGAGCATGGCGGAATGATGAGAGTTACTATAGAAATCAAGGATTCCGTTATAAGTAAAGTTACTGCGGAAAATCTTAACTCAGAAGGCAAGGAAAAGGGTGAAGAGTACGGTAAGGATACCAATAACGAGGGGCTTTACAAGAAGGCTCAGGATTCCGTAGCGGGTGCGGCACAGTATGCTCCTGCACTTGAGGTTTCAAAGGATATATCCAAGGTTGATGCGGTAAGCGGTGCTACACAGTCCTATGAAGCTTTTAAAGTTGCTGTAAACAGGGCATTGGAAAATGCCAAGTAAGGAGTGGAGTTGGATAGACTGGATACTCTCGGACTTGCAAAGAAGAATATAAAAAATAAAGCATCAAGAACTTATCCTATGATTTTACTTACAGCTATTTTATGCTTTGTAATATTTTTAAGCAGTTTTTTAATTATCAGTCTTAAAAACGGTATCAGTTCTTTAGCTAACCGTATGGGAGCGGATATAATAGTTGTGCCGGAAGGCTATGACAGTAAAATCACAGGAGCGATACTTAGAGGAGAGCCTAACAGTTTCTTTTTTGATAAAAGCGTGGCTGAGAGGGTAAGCAAGATTGATGGAGTGGAAAAGGTCAGCCCTCAACTCTACCTTGCGACTTTAAGTGCCGGATGTTGCTCATTTCCTATTCAGATAATAGGTGTGGACTTAAAAGATGATTTTATTGTAGGTGCATGGCTTACCTCACGTATAGACAATAAATTAGCCGATAATGAAGTAATAGCGGGATACAATATACAGGGAAATCATAACTCTGAGGTTAAGTTTTTTAACCAAAGCTTTAAGATAAAGGCAAAGCTTGACAAGACCGGTATGGGATTTGACGAGAGTGTGTTTATGAGTATGGAGCAGACCAGAAAACTTGCCAAAGAGTATGAAAAAATACTTAACCTTCCTATAGCTGATAACGAAAATCTGATATCTTCCGTAATGGTAAAGCTTAAAAAGGACGCAGATCCGGTGGCGGTGCTTAAGAATATAAGAGCGGCATTTCAATCAGAGGGAGTATATGCACTGCTTTCCAAGCAAATGATGTCGGAAGTATCTTCCAATATGAAGAATATTTTAATTTATGTATACATACTTATGGGAGTGCTTTGGCTTATGGTGCTTTTGGTACTTGGAATAGTATATAATTTCTCAATAAAAGAAAGAAAAAGAGAATTTGCAACTTTAAGAATACTTGGGGCAACTAAGCGCAAGTTAATGAATATAGTACTTAGCGAGATATACATAATCAACCTTATAGGTGCTGTAATAGGAACCGTTCTGGGCTTTTGCATAGCTATGTTATTCGGTCCGGCTATAAGTCTTTTGCTTAAACTGCCGTTCTTGGAACCGGGGCTTATACAAATGATTTACTTAAGCCTTGCAAGTCTTTTGGTGGGAATATTTATCGGACCGGTAGCTGCAAGCTTTGCTCTTAATAAAATGTATAAAACGGAGCTTGCTCTTTTATTAAAAGAAAATGAATAAAAAATTGATTAAATTCAAATCAATCAGGGGCATCGTTCACAAAATAAGTGTACTAAAAACGATGAATATTTTTCCGAGTGTATACATCAAAAAATGCAGGCATAGTTCGGCTAAGCTAAAGGTTTTGATGTATGTGATTAAGGAAAGAAGGCAGTTGTTTGATATACTTATTTAAGAATCGATGCACCGGTATAGAAGGAGGTGCTTATAGTGTTGGTAATACAAGAAGCTGCTGAGATGTATCTTAAGACTATATTGAGATTACAGCAAAGTACCGGTTATGTACGTTCTGTAGATATAGCAAGGGAAATGAATTATTCCAAACCTACGGTAAGTGAGCAAATGAAAAAATTTCGTGAAAACGACTTTATAACTATAGAGCCGGACGGTCAAATATTGCTCACAGACAAGGGCTTGGCAATTGCAAAAAGGACACTGGAAAGGCATCATGTATTGACTGATATTTTAGTAAAAATAGGCGTGGATGAAAAGACCGCAAAAGATGATGCCTGTAGAATAGAGCATTACATCAGTCGACAAACCTTTGAATGTTTAAGAAAGTATTTTGATGCATAGGATGCAGCAAATAGTAATATAGTAAATGATTATTTAATAATTATAAATACAAATACCACAAGGCAGTAACAAGGAAAGTTAGTGCTTTGTGGTATTTATTTTATAAAATCATGCGGGTGACAGGACTTGAACCTGCACGGTCGCCCACAAGAACCTAAATCTTGCGTGTCTGCCAATTCCACCACACCCGCTGATGAAATGCTAAATAATGATAATATATACTATCACATATGTCAAGTGAAAAATAAAATTGGCAGACTTTTTTATAAGCCATATATGATAAAGTCCTACTATACTACAAATAAAATT
>CAJPUK010000187.1 GCA_905373785.1 uncultured Johnsonella sp.
AAAGGATTAAAAGTAGCCAATTCCTTATGGCTGTGGGGGGAAGGGAAGCTTAAGTCTGTTAAAAGTTTTTATGAAAAATACAAACTGCATGGTACCGTAGTTTCCGGAGTTGATTTGGTCAAGGGAATAGGTATTATGGCAGGGCTTGATGTTCCTGATGTCAAAGGTGCTACTGCTACTCTTAATACCGATTATTCTGCAAAGTTAAGTGTCGGTCTTTATTCCTTATTAGATAAAAACAATGATTTTTTATATATGCATCTTGAAGCTCCTGATGAATGTGCTCATCGGGGTGATATAAAAGGTAAGATTTTGGCAATAGAAAAAATAGATGAATTAATCATTAAGCCTCTTATAGAAAACTTGGAGAAAGTACAAGAAGATTTTGTCTTGCTTTTTCTTCCGGATCATCCTACACCTGTGAGCATTAAAACACATACGGATGAGCCGGTACCGTTTTTACTTTACAGATCCGATACAAACTATAAGCAAAAGTTAAAGGAATACAGTGAAAAAAGTGCAAAAGAAAGCGGTATTTATTTAGAAGAAGCCCATACTTTAATTGATAAAATGTTAGATTTTGAATTTATGCGGAGGTATTATGTCTAAATATGATTACAGCAGGTTAAATAAAAGTAATTTTCATAACAGAAGGAAAAAAAGAAGAATAAGAGCTTTCCTGCTTACATTTGTTATTATATTGATATTATGTATTATTATTGCAGGAAGTATTTTTGCTTTTAAGTTCTTTTCTTCAAAAAAAACAAAAAACACAGAAGAGGCAAGTGTTAAAAGCACTACTTCTGCAGAGCAAAGTTCTCAAGCAAGAGAGGCGGAGTTGGAAGACTTATTGAATAAGGCTGATAGATTGGCACTTAGCTACGATTATGATAAAGCCATAGAACTTCTGTCTACTGATGCTTTGAAGGATGATCCTAAGGTTGCGGAAGCTATTGCAAAGTATAATGAGACCAAGTCTACTTTGGTAAGGCAGGATCCCGAGAAAGTTCCTCATGTATTCTTCCACAGCCTGATAGTTGATAAGTCAAAGGCTTTTGACGGAGATAAAAAACAAATGAGTTATAATCAGGTTATGACCACTGTCGGTGAATTTGAAAAAATTCTTAATATCTTGTATGAAAGAGGTTTTGTACTTGTAAAAATTCACGATGTTGCAGATATGGTTAAGGATGAAAGTACCGGAGAGTATGTTATGAAAGCACAGGATATCATGTTGCCTCCCGGAAAAACTCCTATAGTTATGTCACAAGATGATGTCTGTTATTACGAATATATGGTAGGAGACGGATTTGCCAGCCGTTTGGTTATAGGTGAAGACGGCAGAGTTACAACTGAGATGGATATGGATGACGGTACAAGCAAGGTTGGAGATTATGACCTTATACCGATACTTAATAAGTTTATAGATGAGCATCCTGATTTTTCATACAAGGGAGCTAAGGCTATAATAGCCCTGACCGGTTATAACGGCATATTCGGTTACAGAACCGCACCTTCCTACTCAGAAAACCCTACTTACGAAGAAGATAAGAAGAAAGCGACCGAAATAGCCAATGCATTAAGAGCAGACGGTTGGGAAATAGCTTCTCACAGCTGGGGACACAGGCATCTCGGTAAAGAGTCTGATGAAGCATTTAAGACCGACTGTGACAAGTGGCAAAACGAAGTTGAAACATTAGTAGGTGAAACAGATATACTTATCTTTCCATTCGGTACCGACATAGGAAGTTGGCATCCATATACTGATGACAATGCCCGCTATGTCTACTTAAAAAATCAGGGATTCAGGTATTTTTGTAATGTAGATTCTTCCTCACCTTATTGGGTACAAATAGGCAAGGACTATATGAGACAGGGAAGAAGAAATCTTGACGGATACAGAATGTTAAGGGATATACAAGAACCTGATAATGCCAAATTAAAAGACTTATTTGATGCAAATGAAGTATATGATAAGGACAGACCTAATGAAATGGGTGAAATAACATCATAGTTTTTGGTATTATAGGCATACAGAAAATTTATCATAAAAACTATCAGTCTTAAATTAAGCGGGCTGTTGCAAAATAGAAAGTTGCTATCAGATATTGCGGTATTTAAGCAAACTGCCGTTATCCGGTACGATGTCTTAAAATGCAACAGCCTTTTTGTATAAGGCTGTCTTTACCTATAAAAAGCTGTTGCTACATAGATTTTTTATCTACTTCGCAACAGCTTTATGTCAGTTAGTAATTTATATCTTCGCTTGAAAACTCGTTTATAGCTCCTGTAACAGCATCCACGCTTACCTCATATTCGGTATGTCCGCTTTGGAACTCAACATCATACTCCACTCTTCCATCATCTCTGTCAAGATGAGCATTGATAAATAACGTATCCTCTGCTTTTACTCCCGCTTTTTCCAAAGCAATCTCCTTGGCTTTTTCAACACCTATATCCTCACCCGCTGCCGGTAAAGGCGCTGTTACCGCTACAGTTGTAGCCACGGTTTCCGAGCTTTGAGTGCCTGTACTTTCTACTGCCGAACTATCTGCTACTACAGTGCTTTGAGCTGTCTGATTATTTGAACACGCACTTACAAGTCCTGATAAAGCCAAACCTGAAATAAGTGCTAAAGCCTTTGTTTTATTTAATAACATATACCAATCTCCTTATCATACAATTCTATATAATTTTTTAATAAAAAATATTATAGCCTTAAAATATTAAAAAACATTAGAAACTTTTAATTATTT
>CAJPUK010000188.1 GCA_905373785.1 uncultured Johnsonella sp.
TGAAATATTGAATTTTCAATGTGCATTACACCTTAAAGGTGTGGGAAGTTTGAGTAAAATAAATTATAAGTATAATATGCAGAAAAACCGCAACTGCCCATACAAAGAAGGCAGCCTGCCCTATATACGGCTTTACATAGGTCGACAATATCATCAAAGCCATTGATAAAGTACCCATAACACTTGCCGATACAGGATTCTTCATCTCCTCAGCCATCATAGCCGGAAACATAAGCAGTTTAAGCAATACCAAAACAAGTAAAAATGCCGCTAAAACTCCGCATACATTTTTTGCAATCTCAGAATAACTTTGCAAAAGATTCCCCAGTGCAGCTGTACCTAACATAAGTCCGCATAGCGGAATCGGTACTTTTTTTATAAGCTCTTTCATACACCCTTACCTTTCTATGCCGCAAAAGGTTCCGGATCCGTATTGGTCAGTCCGCATTCCCTCACTATTATATCGGCTACCTTTCCTGCACAAAGACCTGTATATCTTATACATTGTTCTTTGTGCTCACCCTTGCCCATGTCAAATTCTCTTGTAAGAATTCTACAACACACAGACTTCTTACCGTTATTGTTCTTAAACCAGTCATGAAGCTCATGTGTAAGCTCCATACACTTTACAACATCCGGATCTTTAGGTCCTTTTTGTTCTGTACGACCAAAAAGCATTCCAAGTGCCAGTATACCGCCATTTACGGCTCCGCACATACAGCCTGAGCGACCTGCACCTACGGACATACCTGATGCCATAGCAATAACTTCATCTGCCACATCAAGTTCAAAATTCTTCTTAATTGCCGCCATTATAGCCTCGCAGCAAAAGTATCCGCCTCTGTAGAATTCTTCGGCATCTTTTTGTACCTGTCTTACACTTACTTCTTCCTTTAGTTTCATTCTTGCTAACAACATATCTTTTCTCCCTCTTAATTACAAAAATTTACTATAGTTAACATTTGTTTATGTATAATATCATATTAAGGGACTTTATTCAATGTTTTAAGAATAAAAACAACTATTAGTATCAAATCATATAAAAAAGAGCTATAGTTTTAAGAAAAAGTATAAAAATATGATAATTATCATCTTATATTACTTCTTTCTTAAAAACAACAACTCTTTTATTCTTAATCTTACTTAGTATATAACTTACAAAAAAAGCCGGTTAACTTTGGTATTTTTTTACTATATAAGCCGCTTATAAACACTAAAACAACCGGCACCCGAATTTGTTGTACGCAAAATCTACAGATGTGGTGCATATACGAATAATAATAAGCACTTATTCAAATTATACTTTGTTGCACCCCACAAATTTGAGTCATAAACAAACAGCACAACAGACTAAACTTGCAAACTTAGTATTTTAATTGATAAGCAAAATCAGCTAATTAGTAAAAGTTATTCCGGCTATAACATTTCCCTCATCAATTCTTCCTTACTCTTGCCGCTTAAATATATAGGTGCTATATCAAATACCGTCTTGCAGCCGCTTACCCCCTCTTTGCCAAGTCTATATGCAGCCCTTGCATAGGCTACAAGTACGGAAGAGGTAAACTCGGGGTTTGAATCAAGTTTTAACTTATATTCTATTACATTATTGTCCGCACTCTCCCAACCGGTTTTACCGCTTGTGATAACAAATCCTCCGTGAGGTATGCCGCTATGATTTTTCTTAAGTTCTTCCTTAGAAATAAAGTGAACACTTGTATCATAATCCGCAAAGTAATTGGGCATATTTTTTATTTCCGCTTCTATTTTTTCTTTATCAGCTCCCTCTTTAGCCACAACAAAACATTCTCTTGTATGCTTTTGTCTTGTACTTAGCTCAGGATTACTTCCTGAACGCACTGCCTCCAAGGCTTCTTCCACGGGTACCGTATATTGTTTTGCATCCTCCACACCCTCTATTCTTCTTATGGCATCGGAATGTCCTTGACTTACACCCCTGCCCCAAAATGTATAGGTCTCGCTTTCGGCAAGTATTGACTGTGCATAAAGTCTGTTAAGCGAAAACATACCCGGATCCCAACCTACGGATATTATTGCGATATGCTTGCTTTCACTTGCTACCTTATCCACCTTCGCAAAGTGCTCAGGTATATTGGCATGAGTATCAAAGCTGTCTATTACATTAAAGTTTTTAGCAAATTCCTTTGTTTGTTCAGGCAGATCGGTTGCACTTCCTCCACATAAAATCATTACATCTATTTCGTCTTTATACTCCAAGGCTTTATCTACAGAGTACACTTTGGCAGTTTCTGTCAGCAGTTTTATACTTTCAGGATTTCTTCTGGTAAATACCGCCTTTAATTCCATATCATTATTCTGTTTTATAGCACACTCTACTCCCTTTGCAAGGTTTCCGTAACCTACTATACCTATTCTTATGCTCATATGATCTCCTTTGCAATAATATGTGTTACAGTTCAGTCAGTTAGATATACATGTATAATATACCAAATGAAAGCTTGCTTTCAGGTATATATCAGTTACAGTTAAGGTAGCCCGGATATATATGTATAATACACTAAATGAAAGCTTGCTTTCAGGCACATATTATACATATATCCAACAGGCTACTGTCAACATTCATCTTCGTCTAACTTATAAATAAGGTTAAACATTTTTAGGTTATTTTGATGAAGATGAATGAGCTATCCAAACTGTAATGTATATTATACATGTATATCTATCAGGCTGCTGCCGGAATTCATCTTCG
>CAJPUK010000189.1 GCA_905373785.1 uncultured Johnsonella sp.
TTCTTCGGAAGGCTACATAAGATATGCGGATTTTGAAGAAAATAAAAACAGAGTGTTTGCAGTACTGAAATATATATCTGCCGACGATATTATAAGAGAGATATTAAATATCTATAAGCCGGACAAAGAAGAGGCGTGGATCAAGATAGCCGGAAAACAAAGCAGGGTAATAGGTCTTTATTCGCCCATACACAGATGCGGCAAGACCTATGCGGCAGTTGCTCTAAGTGCTATAGGAAGTGAATATAAGAAGACGCTTTTGATAAGCTTTGAAGAGTATAAGGGAATACTGTATGAGCTGCTTGAGAGTAACGATTATGATATGTCCGATGTACTTTATGCCTATAAGCAGGGGAATTTTTCATGGGATAAGTTAAGTAAAATCGTGTATACTACAGGCTCCCTAAACTTAATAGCTCCGGCAAGATATCCCGAGGACATATCGGAACTGAGCTCCAAAGAGATATATGAACTTATACAAAGTATAGCAAGAGAAAGTGAATATGAGCTCATAGTAATAGATTTCGGAGTACTTGGAAAAAGAGGTATAGATATACTTGAAATGTGCCATAGTGTATATATGCCTATATTACAAGATCCGATATCGGAAAAACGTATAGAAGAATTTTATGATTATTTGAATTTGCTTGACCGAGAGCATATAAAAGACAAGATATTAAGCTGTGTACTGCCATCATGCAACTATAACGAGCTTGAGGTTGATAAAATTGCATACAGTGAGCTTGGCGAGTATATGAGGGCTATGGCACAGTCGGATATAAGGCAGGAGATATGACGGTACTGAAAGAAGAAAATACCATATACTTGATACTGATAATTTTCTTAACAGTGGCAAGTTATACGGATTTAAAATATTCGAAAGTATATAATATTTGGATATTGGCGGCATCCGTGCCTGCCGTATATATAAATACATACAAGTTCTTTGTATGGGCAGGTATAAGCATAGCTTGCAGTTTTATTCTGTATCTGTGCAGAATGGTAGCTGCCGGAGATATAAAGCTCATTGCCTATATATACGGTTTGCTTGGTCCAAGCTCGGCAAATATACTAATCTTAATTTCTTTAAGTATAGCGGCAATATATGCATTATACTTTTTATTGTCAAAAAAAATTCTTTACTCCCGTCTTATATATTTCAAAGAATATCTGTGTAAATGTATGAAAAGCAAAAGTATATATGAGTATTATGATAGTAAAAATGATGACAAATCCTTAACAATGCCTTTGGCACAATGGTTTTTGATAGGTTGTATAGTTTGGAGGGTATATAAGCTATGCATAGTGATGTAGAACAGGATGTAAGGTTATTTGAAAGCGTAAGAAATGACTTGTCAAACCGGCTTTCAGATCTTAGAGGAATCTCGGATGAGGAGCTGTATGAGATTATAGATGAGCTTATAAGCTGCAAAGAAAAAGAATATAGGCTTTCATTAAGACCTAAATTAAAGCTTAGAAATTCTCTTTTTGACTCCTTTAGAAGGCTTGATATACTTCAGGAACTCTTGGATGATAAAGACATTACAGAAATAATGGTAAACGGCAGGGAAGATATATTCATAGAAAAAAAGGGAAGAAGTATCAAGTGGAATAAAAGGTTTAAAAGCAATGAGCAGCTTGAAGACATGATACAGCAAATAGTAAGTGAGGTAAACAGGGTCGTAAACGTATCATCCCCCATAGCCGATGCAAGGTTAAAAGACGGCTCAAGAGTACATATTGTGTTACCGCCCGTATCCCTTATAGGACCGATTATTACCATAAGAAAGTTCCCGGAAGTTATAAGTATGGAAAGGCTGATTGCATTCGAGGCCATAAGCAAAGAGGCGGCGGATTTTCTAAAGAAGCTGGTAAGAGCCGGATATAATATATTCATATCGGGAGGAACCAACTCCGGAAAAACAACCTTCCTCAATGCTCTGTCTGCATACATACCTGATGATGAAAGGGTCATAACCATAGAAGACTCCGCAGAGTTACAGCTTAAACATATAAAGAATATAGTAAGACTGGAGGCTAAACCGACAAATATGCAAGGAGAGAAGGCGATTAGTATAGCGGAGTTGATAAAAGCCTCCCTTCGTATGAATCCTTCAAGAATAGTGGTAGGAGAGGTAAGAGGTGCGGAAGCTTTGGATATGCTTCAGGCTATGAATACAGGGCATGACGGCTCACTGTCTACCGGACACGGTAACAGCCCGAAGGACATGCTGTCAAGGCTTGAAACCATGGTCTTAAGCGCAGCCGATTTGCCGTTTGCAGCTATAAGAAACCAGATTTCAAGTGCTATAGATATAATGGTACATCTTGGGAGACTGAGAGATAAAAGCAGAAAAGTACTCTCAATTGTAGAATTAGGAGATTGTGTAAATGGAGAGATTAAACTTAACCCGCTTTATGAATTTAGAGAACAAAAAGAAAGCCGTACGGATAAAGTTACGGGAGAGCTTAAAAAGCTTTCAGAACTTGACAATAAAACAAAACTTAAATTTGCAGGTGAAAGACTATGATGTATACAACTACTCGATACTTGAATGGTGCAAGTATGCCGGTATCGCATTTTTATATATAATTGTAATATCTTATGTATTTTACAGAAATATTTATGTATTTCTATTCTTAAGTCCCTTTTCCTTACTCTATCCCAAGTTTAAGAAAAAATCT
>CAJPUK010000190.1 GCA_905373785.1 uncultured Johnsonella sp.
ACTACTGTTACAAAAGATTAGTAATGTGTGAGATATATTGATAATTGTTTATGTTGCCAAAGGGGAAGAGTGGGGAGGTGTAGGCACACTTTTATCTAACGCCCCTATACGAACGACTGTTTTTAAGATTTGAATAAAAGTCGCTGTCACATCTCCCCTCTCCCTATTCTCTTAGCAACATAAACAACCATTATTTTGTTAGCTAAAGTATTGATTGTTAATATACTGACCCAATTTTTAGTGTGGGAAGTTAAGTAAGATCCTTTGTCACGGATAAATAACAAAATCCCTTGACGAGACTATATTTTATGTAGTATACTTGTACAGCGACTGAGAGTATAAAGGTCTTTTTTTTTGACCTTTATTTCTTAAAGAATATGCTCAAGAAAAATGGAGGTGGATAGCGTGCGTACGAAGATCACTCTGGCTTGCACAGATTGCAAGCAGCGTAATTATAATACGACTAAGGATAAGAAGAATCATCCTGATCGTATGGAAACCAAGAAATATTGTAGGTTTTGCAAGGCACATACTTTGCATAAAGAAACTAAGTAGAGGTGTGATATGTCAGATATAGGAAAAGAAAAGCCTGACTTTTTTAAAGGAGTTAAGGCGGAATACAACAAAATCATATGGCCCAGTAAAGAGGATTTAATCAAGCAGACTATTGCCGTGATAACAGTTTCGTTGATATTAGGACTTTTAATAGTTTCAATGGATTGGCTTATCAGGTACGGAATAGAGTTTTTGCAGCAGATAATGAATAATTGGGTGAAGTAGTATGACTGAAGCTAAATGGTATGTAGCCCATACCTATTCGGGTTATGAAAATAAAGTAAAGATTGATATAGAAAAGACCATAGAAAATCGTGGTTTACAGGATCAGATTTTGAAGGTTTGTGTTCCTATGCAATCAGTGCTTGAGTTAAAAGATGGAAAAGAGAAAGTTTCAGATAAAAAAATGTTTCCGGGCTATGTATTAGTACATATGCATATGAATGATGAGACTTGGTATGTAGTTAGAAATACCAGAGGTGTAACCGGTTTTGTAGGTCCCGGCAGTAAGCCCGTTCCTCTAAGCGAGGAGGAAATGAGAAATCTCGGATTTACCGATGAAGGGGAAGATGAAGGGAAACCGGAGAGAATGGTAATAGACTTTGAGGTAGGTGACTCGGTAGTGGTTACCAAGGGAGTCTGGAAGGATACCGTGGGTGTCATCACAGCTATCAATGAGCATAAAAAGGTAGTTTCAATGAATGTGGACATGTTTGGAAGAGCTACTAAGATAGATATAGAGTTTGGAGAACTGAAAAAGTTATAGACTTTTTCACTAAGATAAAATATTTATTATTTTATCTCGTTATTTTGAGTGGGAGAGATTTTCTCGAGATTACCACAAGGAGGTAAATATGGCAAAAAAAGTAACAGGATACATCAAATTACAGATACCGGCAGGAAAGGCAACACCGGCTCCTCCTGTAGGACCGGCTTTGGGTCAGCATGGTGTTAACATCGTAGAGTTTACAAAGCAATTTAATGCAAGAACTGCAGATCAGGGAGATTTAATAATTCCTGTAGTTATTACAGTGTATGCGGACAGAAGTTTCAGTTTTATTACAAAGACACCGCCGGCAGCAGTACTTCTTAAGAAGGCTTGCAAGATAAGTTCAGGTTCAGGTGTTCCTAATAAGAACAAGGTAGCAACTATTAACAGAGCTGAGTTACAAAAGATTGCAGAATTAAAGATGCCTGATCTTAATGCGGCAAGTATAGATGCAGCTATCAGCATGATAGCAGGTACAGCTCGTTCTATGGGAATTACCGTAGTAGACTAATTTGGGAGGGAAGATAAGATGAAACGTGGAAAGAGATATAAAGAAGCCGCTAAATTGGTTGATCGTTCTGTATTATATGATGTGTCTGAGGCTGTAGCTCTTGTAAAGAAAACAGCAGTTGCAAAGTTTGATGAGACAGTTGAACTGCACATAAGAACAGGTTGTGATGGTCGTCACGCAGACCAGCAGATAAGAGGAGCAGTAGTGCTTCCACATGGAACAGGTAAAACAGTACGCATATTAGTATTCGCTAAAGGAGCAAAACTTGATGAGGCTACTGCTGCCGGAGCAGATTTTGTAGGCGGTGAGGAGCTTATACCGAAGATTCAAAACGAAGGTTGGTTCGATTTTGATGTAGTTGTAGCAACACCTGACATGATGGGCGTTGTAGGACGTCTTGGTAAGGTGCTCGGTCCTAAGGGACTTATGCCGAACCCTAAGGCAGGAACTGTAACTATGGATGTTACAAAGGCAATAGCAGATATTAAGGCAGGTAAGATCGAGTACAGACTTGATAAGACCAATATAGTTCATGTACCTATAGGAAAGGCTTCATTTGATGAAGTTAAGTTGGAAGAGAACTTCCGTGCAATTATGGATGCTATAGTGAAGGCAAGACCAAGTGCACTTAAAGGAACTTATTTAAAGAGCATGACTTTGGCAGCAAGTATGGGACCTGCAGTTAAGTTAAATACTGCTAAAATCGGAAATTAATCCTGAATTATTTGTATAATAGTGTACTGACTAAGGGATCTTTAAATATTTTAAGTTTTTTTGACGAAAATGAATGACCTATTTAGACTGTAATCTTTAGACTGATTGCTTTTTAAAT
>CAJPUK010000191.1 GCA_905373785.1 uncultured Johnsonella sp.
TCTTATTCACGATTATTTTTTTGCCAAAACACTGGATAAGGTGCGTAGCAAAGGAATAATTGCTTTTATAACTTCATCAGGCACAATGGATAAAAGAAATGAGGATATAAGAAGATATATCAGTGAGCGGGCAGAGTTTCTGGGAGCAATAAGACTGCCGAATAATATATTTAAAGGTGAAGCCGGTACAGAGGTTACAAGTGATATTATTTTCTTAAAGAAAAGGGACAGGCTGTTAAAGATAGATGAGGACTGGGTTAAGCTTGATAAGGACAAGAAGGGACTAAGCTATAACAAATACTTTGTAGATAATCCTGAAATGGTACTTGGTAGTATGCAGGAAGTACCGGGCAGGTTCGGCACTACTCTTTCTTGCATTGCAGATGAAAGTAAATCGATAAAAGAGCAGCTTGAGGCTGCAATTAAAAATATCAACGGCACTTATGAAAAAGCGAAGTTAAACGAAGAACTTGAAACAGAAACAATTCCGGCTGATGACAATGTTAAGAATTATTCCTATGCAGTGATTGAAGATAAGGTGTACTTTAGAGAAAACTCAATTATGCAAAAGGTACTTCTAAATAAAGCTGATGAGGAGAAGATAGGGGCATATCTTGAAATAGAAAAAGCATTAAGAGGAGTAATTACCTATCAAAAGGAAGATTATCCGGAAGGAGAAATAAAAGCATTACAGAGCAGATTAAATAAGCTTTATGATGATTTTTCTAATAAGTATGGACTAATTAATTCAAGGGCAAATAAAAGATTATTGCAAGAGGATGCCAACTACTCTTTAGTATCCACCTTGGAAAACCTTAATAAAGAGGGTAACTTTATCGGCAAGTCGGATATTTTTACAAAAAGAACCATTAAAAAAGCTATGGTAATTGAACATACGGATAGCTTAACAGAGGCATTAATCCTTTCCATATCTCAAAAAGGGAATGTAAACTTTGAGTATATGGAGGAGCTTACAGGAAAGATAAGAAAAGAGCTGATAGAAGGGCTAAAAGGAGAGATATTCTTAAATCTTGATAGTTTTGAACCAAGTGATATTACGCCTTTTTCATCAGCTTTGGATTTAGTGGATTTTTCAAGAGAATATGTCAGTGCAGATGAATACTTATCAGGTAATATAAGAGAGAAAATAGAAGTAGTAGACGCATATATAAAAAATATAGATTATGAAGTTAAAAGGAATGAGGAGGAGTTAGATAAGCCTCAGGTCTTACGATCGGGTATTGACGGGGGAAGATCCAATCAGGAAGAATTATCACATAAATCCGAAATAACAGAGAAAATTTCGGTATTAAAACAGGAATTATCCGCTCTTAATTATCAGAAAAAAAGACTGGAAGAAGTAATGCCAAAAACTCTTGAAGCAAGTGATATAACTGTCAAGATGGGTTCTACATGGATACCTGAAAAAGACTATAAGAGCTTTATGTTTAATCTGTTAAAGACCTCCGCATCAAACAGATGGAATATAGATATTAAATATACGGATTTTACGGGAGAGTATAGGGTAGAGGGAAAAAGCACAGATAAAAATAACGACCTGGCTAATTTCACCTATGGAACAAGCAGAGTGAGTGCATATAAGCTTATAGAGGATAGTCTAAATCTTAGAGATGCTAAAGTATATGACCAGATAATTGACCCTGACGGAAAGAAAACATCTGTTTTAAATCAAAAAGAGACCATGCTTGCAAGGAGTAAACAGGAAATTATCAAAGAAGAATTTAAAAATTGGATCTTTGAGGATGTGGATAGAAGAAACCGACTGGTGAAAAAATATAATGAAAGATTTAATTCTATTCGATTAAGGGAGTATGACGGAAGCCATTTGCCTTTTGACGGGATAAATCCTGAAATTAAGCTTAGACCTCATCAAAAAGATGCAATAGCAAGGGGACTTTTTGGAGGGAATACCCTGCTTGCACATGAAGTAGGGGCGGGCAAGACCTTTGAGATGATAGGAATTGCGATGGAGTCTAAAAGGCTTGGGATGAGTTCAAAAGCCATGTTTGTAGTTCCAAATCATATAGTAGAACAGTTCGGGCGTGAGTTTAACGAGCTTTATCCGGCAGCCAATATACTTTGTGCTACGGAAAAGGACTTTACACCGGACAAGCGGAAAAGATTTTGCAGTAGGATTGCAACAGGAGACTATGATGCGGTGATTATAGGTCATAGTCAATTTGAGAAAATCCCGATTTCAAAGGAAAGACAGGAGTATGAACTTAAAAGTCAGATCGATGAGATCGTGGAATTTATTGGAGAGTATAAAAGGGACAGGGATCAAAGATTTAGTGTAAAGCAGCTTGAAAAAACAAAGAAAAGTCTGGAAGCAAAATTAAAGAAACTTAATGATGATTATAAAAAAGATGATGTGGTAACTTTCGAGGAACTGGGAATTGATAAGCTTTTTGTGGATGAAGCCCATTCATATAAAAATCTGTACCTGTTTTCAAAAATGAGAAATGTTTCAGGGATCAGTGCAACGGATTCACAAAAGTCATCCGATATGCTTATGAAGTGCAGATATATGGATGAGATAACAGGTGGCAAGGGAGTTGTTTTTGCAACAGGGACGCCTGTCAGTAACAGTATGGCTGA
>CAJPUK010000192.1 GCA_905373785.1 uncultured Johnsonella sp.
TGCCGCCTCCTGTAATAAGTGGTGGATGGAAGATATATTAAATACTAAAGATTATGCCAAAGAGCAGCAAAACTTTGATAAGCTTGGTTTTAATGAAGTATTCTTTTTACCTTACCTTATGGGTGAGCGTTCTCCGCATAATGATACTAAGGCAAGAGCAGCATTTATAGGTATGAGTATGAATACAAAGAGAGAGGATATGACACAGGCGGTTATGGAGGGAGTGCTTTTTGGGCTTAGAGACTCCTTGGAAGTGGCTAAAAAACTTGGTATCAGCTTTGAAAGAACCACGCTTTGCGGCGGCGGTGCAAAAAGTAAGCTGTGGAGACAGATGAGTGCCGATATTATGAAGCTAGAGGTTGATTTGGTGGAAACCGAAGAAGGTCCGGCTTACGGTGCTGCGATACTTGCAGGTGTTGCCTGCAAAGAGTTTGAAAGTGTGGAGTCGGCTTGTAAGGCTCTTATAAAGGTAAAAGAGCATATAAGTGTCAATAAAGAAGCTGCAAAAAGATATGATGAAAAATACGAAAGATTCGCAAAACTGTATCCGGCATTAAAAGGGCTGTTTTGTTAAAAGTAGACAAATATTATAAGCTAAGTATAGCTTTATAAACTTATGTAAGACGGTAGAAGTAAAAATGGTATACATTTTCATGGATATAGCGTTTACTTTAAGGCGTTAAGACGATATTTTTATTCCCGGTGTCGGGTTCTTTTATAATATAACAGCCAGAAAACCCATGGTCTTTAGACCGTGGGATGAATGGCATTAGGTTTACAACATATATATATTTTACTTAAATACTACCATTTAAGTAAAATACACGTTATAATATACATATAGGAAATCCTATTTCCGAGTCTATGAAAGGAGAAAACCGTATGTATCTTACTGTAAAACAACAAGTTAAACGTCTGTCCAAGGAAGACTACATCACAATCAGGGAACTTTGTCATACTGCTAAGAATCTTGCTAATGAGGCAATCTATAATGTGCGTCAGTATTATTTTACAGAAGGTGAATTTCTCAAGTATGAGAAGAATTACACTCTTTTAAAGAATAGTCCTAATTATAAGGCATTAAATTCCAATATGGCACAGCAGATACTTAAAGAGGTTGATGGTTCGTTTAAGTCATTTTTTAGCCTGCTTAAACTTGTCAAGCAGGGAAAATATGCTTTTACAGGTTGTAAACTGCCACATTATCTTCCAAAAGATGGATACACAACACTTATAATTGGTTTTGTAAGACTTAATGGTAATAAGCTGATACTTCCGTTTTCCAATAGTTTTAAAAAAACACATAAGTCTGTTGAAATTACGATACCGCCCATACTTCTTGATAAGACGATTAAAGAGATACGCATTATACCTAAAGCTAATGCAAGGTTCTTTGAAATCCAGTATATATATGAAGCTGAATGTATTCAAAGAAATCTAAACACTAACAACGCACTTGCTCTTGACCTAGGTATCAATAATCTCGTAACAGCCGTATCAAATATTGGTAAATCGTTCATTATTGACGGAAAAAGACTTAAATCTATCAATCAGTGGTTTAATAAAGAAAATACCCGTTTACAATCTATAAAAGATAAACAGCATTTTGGTAGGAAACCTACAAACAGACAAAAAGCAGCTGCTCGTAACCGCAACAATAAGGTGAACGACTATATGAACAAAACTGCACGCAAGGTAATAGATTATTGTATTGCTAATGATATAGGTACTCTTGTTGTTGGCTATAATGAAACTTTTCAAAGTAATAGTCATATTGGAAAGCAAAACAATCAAAATTTTGTAAATATCCCTTATGGACAGTTACGTAACAAATTGGAATATCTTTGCAAACTAAATGACATTGTTTTTGTAAAACAGGAAGAATCCTATACATCTAAGTCATCTTTTTGGGATAGAGATAATATACCTGTTTACAATGCCGATAATCCAAAAGAGTATCAGTTTAGTGGCAGAAGATTACAGCGTGGTCTATACAAAACGGCAAGTGGTAAAACAATCAATGCAGATGTTAATGGAGCATTAAATATCATGCGTAAAAGTAGCGTTGTGGATATGAATATCCTATACAGTAGGGGCGAAGTGGACACGCCTATAAGAATAAGGATTGCCTAATTACTTAGGTGAAGACTTAAATATCAAACTTCTTAAATAGAGCCGTCAGGCTCTTAAAAGCCAATTACCTTTAGGTGATGGGTAGTTCACTATAATAGCTATCATCCTTTTTTTCTGTCCGGGTTTGTGCGACAGGAGAGGTTTCAGTGCCGACGCCTGCTATCGTACTTTCTTTTACGGTGCCGGATTCCGGAATTTTTTTGGCAGTAGAGCTTTCAGCCGTGCCTTCCTGTGCAATACCGTGCTTAGGGATTTTCTCCGATTCGTTTGTTTGCTTGCTTTCTAAGATATTTTCAGTTTTTGAAGTATCGTTTTGAGTGATTTTCTTATCTGAATTATGTGCTGTAAGCAAAGCTGCCGTACAAAGAAAAATCAGTAACAGTTCTTTTATCATTCGTCCTCCTAAAATCTTAAAAACTTAAATCAGGCAATAATTGCAAGGTTTTATTGACAACGGTTTACTTTTCAT